>NZ_JCBANN010000050.1:0-41453 GCF_059761975.1 Achromobacter sp. 46006 | reverse complement strand
GATCGACGTCGATATCGACCTGCACCGTCGCAAACAGGCCGCTTTGCTGCCAGCGTTGCGCCAGCAGGCGCGCGGCGGCGGCGCTGTCGCCACCGGCCGGGGCCGCGACCAGCGCGATCAATTGGCGGCTGAGCGGCTCCTGGACGCGGGCCTCGGCCAGCCGCCGGGTGGCGTCGGCCTGGGCCCGCGGCACCAGTTCCAGCAGATTGGCCGACACCGGCCAGCCATCGCGGCACTGCCAGGCGCCCAGGGCCAGCAACAGCAGCAGCCCCAGCTTGAACAGCCGCGGCAGCCAGCGTTCAATCGGCGAAGGCACGTTGCTCCTCGGGCGTCAGGGCATTGGCCGCCGCCGCATCGGTCATCTGCAGCACGCTGCGGTCGCCCTGGACCTCGCGCAGTTCGATGCGGTCGACCAGCTTGCCGCCGTTGATCTGGATCTTCTCGAAAATCTGGCGCAACAACACGGAGCGCGGCAGGAGCGTCAGTTGCCAGGCGTCCGGGCCGCCCGACAGGCTCAGGTCGAAACTCTCGCGCAGGCCGCTGGTGTCGCCTGCCAGCACCGACAGGAACAGCCGGTTCTCGCGGCCGGCACCGGCATGCTGCGGCAGCGCCTGCCAGCCGCCGTCGGGGCCGCGGCGGGCGATGCCACTGGCGCTGATACGCAGATCCTGGGCGATCGGGCTGCGCAACAGCCACAGCAGCCCCCGGCCGGCGGCCAGCGTGAAATCGCCACGGCTGGTCAGCGGCTGTGGCAGCGAGCGCAGGAATTTCTGTTGCACGAAATGGCCGCGCACCACCGGCGCGGCACGCAGTTGCCGTTGCAGGTCGTCGAGGTCGAAGGCCCGCGCGCTCCAGGGCAGGATGGCCAGGGCCAGGCAGATCAGCAGGCGTTTCATGCGGGCGTCTCCGCCGCGTCGAGTTTGCGCCGCACCGCGTCCAGCAGGGCGGCCGGCGAGACCAGTTGCATCTCGCGGGTCCGCATGCAGACCGCCACCTGCACCGAGCTGGCGCGCGTCAGGCGCTGGCCGCTGGCGGCTTCGCGGATGAGGTAGTTGATCTTGAGGCGGTGTTCCCATTCGACCAGTTCGGCGCGCACCTCCAGGCGCTGGCCGAACTGCGCCGCCTGCGCGTAGCGCAGTTGCAGGTCGATCACCGGCCAGACATAGCCGCTGGCGCGCATTGCGTCATAGCCATAGCCCATGCTGTCGAGCAGCGCGCAGCGGGCTTCTTCGAGGTATTTGACGTAGTGGCCGTGCCAGACGACGTTGATCGAATCGACGTCGTAGAAGGGCACGCGGATATCGACTTGCGCGCCAAGCGCGCCGCGTTTACGCATCGTCTTTCCAGAAAGGGTAGAAGTTGAACCATTGCAGCGGCGCCTGGCGGCAATGCGCGCCCAGGCGGTCGGCGTAGCGCTGGGTCCAGAAGGCGATCTGCGCCTGGCGCGTGGCGCGGCTCCATTCGATGCCGTCGCTCAGGCGTTCCATCGACACGCGGTAGCGCTTGCCGTGGCGGGTGCAGAACAGCAGGTTGACCGGGCAGCGCAGCAGGCCCGCCAGCAGCCAGGGGCCTTGCGGCAGCGGCGCGGGATCGCCCAGCAGCGAAACTTCGGTGCTGCGGTCGCCCTTGAGCGGCACGCGGTCACCGGCGATGGCCAGCCATTCGCCGCGCTCCAGGCGCTGGGCCAGGTCGAGCATGACGCCGGCGTCCAGTTCGCTGACCTGGATCATGCGCAGGCCGCCGCCGGCCTCGTCGAGCAGGCGGCCGAACTGCGCCGCGTGCTTGGTATGCACCAGCACGTTCAGCTTGAGCAGGCCGGATTGTTCGGCCAGCGCCCGGCAGACCTCGATATTGCCCAGGTGCGAGCCCACCAGGATCTGGCCGCGGCCGTGACCCATCTGCGCGTGCAGGCCGTCGGGGTCGTGGATGTCCAGGTCGGCCAGCGTGATCTTGCCTTGCCAGACGTCGAGCTTGTCCAGCAGCGCCTGCGCGAACGCCAGGTATTGGCGGTAGACCGGGAACGAGCGCGGCAGCGGCGTGGCCGGACCGCCGGCGCGCGCCAGGCGGCGCTGATAGGCGCCGATGGCGCGGCGGGCGCGCGGGCCGAACGCATAGAAGTACAGGACCACCAGCCACACCACCGGCGCCACCGCACGGCGGCCGGCCCGGCGCGCGGCCCAGGCGGTCAGGCGCATCAGCAAGGGGCTGCCGCGCTCGGGTTGGTCGGCCCAGTGGGAGTCGGCCGCGGTCATGGGCGCCCGCCAGCGGTGAGGCGACGCAGCAACAGCGCCGGCGAGCGCGCCAGCATGCCGAAGAACAGGCGCGCGTGCATGCGGCTGATCAGCAGGTTGTCGCGCAGGGCCTTGAAGTGCGAGACGCCGCCTTCCGGGTAGACCACGCGCGTGGGCAGCCAGGCCATGGGCACGCCACGCCAGTGCAGGCGCACCAGGATGGCGATGTCGAAGTCCATGCGGCGGCCGACCTGCGTGGTGTCGATCACCCGCAGCACGGGGGCGAGCGGATAGACGCGAAAGCCGCACATGGCGTCCGGAATGTCGAGCGACAGGGTGTTGATCCAGACCCACACGCGCGTCAGCCAGCGGCCGTAGAGGCGGCTGCGCGGCACGTCGTCGCCGTATAGCGGCGTGCCGCAGATGACCGCGTCGGGCCGCGCCCGCGAGGCCTGCGCGAAGCTGGCGGCGTCATCCAGGGCATGCTGGCCGTCGGCGTCCACCTGCAGCGCGTGGCTGTAGCCCAGATCGCGCGCGGCGCGCAGCCCGTCCTGCACCGCCGCGCCCTTGCCGCCGTTGGCGGCGCGGCGCACCAGGTGCGTGCGCGGCAGCGCCGCCAGTGTGTCCAGGATGGCGGCGCAATCGGGCGCGGAGCCATCGTCCACCAGCACGCAGGGCAGGCCCAGCGCCGCCAGCCGGGCATGCACCGCGGCCACCGTGGCGCCGTGGTTGTAGACCGGGATCACCGCGCAGAGTTCATGCGCCACCATGGTCGTCTCCGTGCAGCACGCGCCCTGACGAGCAGGGCGACGCGTCCAGCGTGTAGCTGAAATACAGTTTGCGCTTGGCGCCGTCCCAGCGCAGGGCCAGCTCGGCCACGTCGCCGGGCCGCAGCAGCCGCTGGAATTTCAGCGCTTCCATGCCGGCAAAGCGCAGGTCCGGCAGCAGGTCGCGTTGCGCCAGTGACAGCGCCCAGCCGATCTGCGCCACGCCGGGCACCACCGGGGCGGTGGGAAAGTGGCCGGCGAAGTAAGCCAGGTCGCACGGGATTTCTAGACGGTAGCGGCGTTCGTCGGCGGTGGCGGCGGCTTGAAGGGGGGCGGTCAGCGGTTGCCGCGGCCGGGCGCCGGCGGCGGCCTCGAAGTCGGCCTGCGTCATTTTGCCCTGGCTGTTCCAGGGCAATTGCCGGCACAGCCGCCAGGCGCGCGGAATCGCCAGCGATTCGAAGCCCGCCGCCAGGTGCTGGCGCAGGGCATCCACCACGGCGCGCCGGCCCTGGTTGCGCAGCGCGTGCAGGCCGGCCGCGCTCAGGGCCACCAGCGCGGTCAGCCGGGCGGCGCCCGCGGCGCGGCCGGCGCGGGCCTCGGCCACATAGGCATGGCGCGCCAGCGCCTGCTCCAGCATGGGCAGGGCGATGCGCTTTTCCTCGATCTTGACGATGCGGTCCTGCCGGCCCAGCAGTTGGAAGCCGCCGCTGGTCAATGCGGCGCCGTCGGCGGTCTGCGCGTCGGCGGCCTCGACCCAGGGCGAGTCGACCCGCAGCGCGCCGTGCGCGTCCAGGCTGACGGCCACACCGGGCAGGGGCTGCCAGGGGGCGGCGCCGCCGCGCCAGGCCACGGCGCCGGTTTCGGAGCTGCCGTAGATCTCGGTGGGGCGCAGGCCCAGTTGCCGCGCGATGTCGTCGGACACCTCGGGTGGCAGCGCGCCACCTGACGAAAAGATGCGGCCGAGCCGGCCGCGCAATTGCGTCCAGTCGAGCCGGTCGCCCAGGCGGCGCAGCAGCGCCGGACTGGCGATCCAGGTGCAGGCGCCATGGCGCAGGCTGGCCTGTTGCAGGTCTTCGGGGTAGAGCCGCTGGCGCCGGTCGATCGGGCGGCCGGCGCACAGCGGCCACAATACGCGGAAGGGCAGGCCGTACATGTGCTGGGCCGACACGCTGCCCAGCACGGGGCCGCCGGCCTCGGGCCATTGCGCCTGCAGGGCCTGGACCTCGCGCGCCAACTGGCCCCAGCGCTTGACGATATGCTTGGGCGCGCCGCTGGAGCCGGAGGTGCACAGCACCAGCGCCTGTTCGGGATCGAGCGGCGCGGGCGCCAGCGGTGGCGCGTCGCGCAGCGTGTCCAGGCGCCATTGGGGACGGGCGGTGGGGGGCAGGCCGGTGTCGCAGAGCCAGGCGTCGATGGTGCTGTCGAGCGTGGCGCAGGTTTCCGGGCGCGCGTCGCCCGGCAGGACCGCGGTCACGCCGGCGCGCCAGCAGGCATGCAGGGCGATGGCGAGGGCGGCGGCGTCTTCGAACCAGAGCGCGGCGCGGCGGGCGGCCCGCGCCTGCAACGCGCCGGCGGCGGCCAGGCACGCCGCGGCGAAATCGGCGTGCGCCAGCGCGGGGTCGACAGCAACGGGCGCGTCGTCGGCGCCCGCGGCGCGCGGCAGCAGCAGATGCGTCAGGTCGGTCCAGGCCACTGCTCAGGCCGCCTTTGCCGCGGCCGGCCGCAGCAGCCATTCGCCGCCCATCAACAGGCCCATCAGCACGTAGCTGATGGCGCCGTTGTAGGCGGTCCACCAGCTCCAGGGGCCCCAGGCGGCCAGCGCCGCCGCGATGGCGCCGTTGACGGCGAAGAAGCCGCACCAGACACGGGTGACGTTGCGGGTGTAGCGCACGCCGGCGGCCGGCAGGTCGGGATGGCGCAGGCGCGCCAGCCGTTCGACCACGGGGCGGCCGCGATACAGGCTGGCGCCGAAGATGGCCAGCAGCATGGCGTTGACCATGACCGGATACCAGCGCAGCCAGTCGCTTGAATTGGACACCGCCAGCACCAGGCAGAACGCCACCGCCGCCAGCGGCAGCAGGCGCGCGCCCGGTTGCCCGTCGCGCCCGGCCAGCCCGCGCGCCAGCCACAGCACGGCCAGCGGCAGCGCCAGCCAGGCCGCGCCGACCCGGCCCAGCGTCGCGTACACGACGAAGGGATAGGCCAGGCCGGCCACGGCCAGCGCGGGCGCCAGGCCGCGTTTCATGCGCCGGCGTCCTGCTGCTTCTGGCACATGGCCTGCACCACGTCCTCGACGGTGCGCACGCTGCGGAAATCGTTGGCGTCGAGCTTGCGGCCGGTCTGGCGGCGTACGTGGTCGATCAGGTCGATGGCGTCGATGCTGTCGATCTCGAGGTCGGTATACAGGTTGGCCTCGGGCGTGATGCGCTCGGGCTCGATCTCGAACAATTCGCTCAGCGTGTCGCGCAGCGTGTTGAAGATTTCATCGCGGGTTTGCATGGTCGACTCCATCGCCTCAGTTGCCACGCTGCGCCGCGACGAATTCGGCCAGGTTGGCGATGCTGGCGAAGTGCTCGCGCATGTTGCGCGTCTCGGGGTCGATGCTGATGCCGTAGCGCTTTTGCAGCGCCAGGCCGAGTTCCAGCGCATCGACAGAGTCCAGCCCCAGTCCGTCGCCGAACAGGCTGGCCTCGCGGTCGATGTCGTCGGGCGTGATGTCTTCCAGGCCCAGGGATTCGATGACGAGCGTCTTGAGCTCAGTTTCCAGTTGATTCATCCAGCTTGGACTCCACTTGCGGCGCGTGTCGCGCTTGTTCGTTGTCGGGCCCGCCCACGGGCCCCGGGGCGCCGGCCGCCGCGTCGCGGGTCAGCTCGGCATCGAAATAGGCGTGCAGGTAATCGTTCATCTTGCGGCCGGCGATGGGCAGCGGGTGCGCATTGGACCACGTTGCGGGGTCGATGTCCGCGCCGACCTCGATGACGTAGCGCATGCGGCACGGCGGAATGCGGTACCAGGGCTCGCCCTTGGTCAGGCTGCGCGGGTTCATGCGGATGACCACCGGGGTCACCGTGCGCGCGCCGCGCAGCGCGATGGCGCAGGCGCCGCGGTGAAAGCGCGGCATGCTGTCCGGCGGCGTGCGCGTGCCTTCGGGGAACACGATCAGCGTTTCGCCGTTGCGCAGCACGTCGGCGGCGCGGTCGAACATGTCGAAGCTTTCGTCGTTGGTGATGTAGCCGGCGTTGCTGACCGGCCCGCGCGTGAACGGATTGCGCGCCAGGCCGTGCTTGACGATGCAGTTGGCGTTCTTGACGTGGCCCACCAGGAACACCACGTCCAGCAGCGACGGATGGTTGGCCAGGATCATCTGGCCGGGCCGGCCCAGGCGGTCGGCGCCCTTGAAGTCCACCGTCAGGATGCCCACGCGCACCATGAAGCGGATGAAGAAGCGGAAGGTGCCGTTCAGCGCCCAGCGGGCGCGCCGCTGGCGGTCGGCGGCATTGCCGGGGATCAGGCGCTGCGGCGGGAACACCAGCAGGCGCAACAGCAAGCCGCCGACGCCGAACATGGTGAAGGCCATGCCGGTGGCGACCAGGCGCCATAGCCAGAAGTCCTGGCGGGCCTGCGCGGCGGCTGGGGTAGGGCTGGTGGGCGTCATGCCGTGCGGGTCCAGAGCCATTGGCGGGCGCGGCTGGCGTGCCGCCAGCCGGGGGTTTGCAGGTTGAGGTGGCGCAGCAGGTTGAGCGCGTGCGGCCAGGGCGGCGGCGCGGGGTCGGCGCGCGGCGCGGCTTCGAGCCGCCAGTCGCTGCCAGCGCGCAGGCGGAAGGCCGCCGCGTAGGAAAAGGGCACGTCGTCGATCCAGGGCGAGTAGGGCGCCGGCGGCCGTTCCTCGGCCAGCACCACCAGCACGTTGTCGTGGCCTTCGGCCAGCAGCAGGCCGGCTTCGATGAAGGCGTGTTCCAATCCGTCATCCTCGGCCGAGAGCGCGACGGATTCGGTGGTTTCGCGGCGTATGATCGACCACTGTCCGGCAATGGCGTTGTGCACCGACAGGCCGAACGCGGTGGGCGACAGCGCCTCGCCGGCCGCCAATGCCTGCAGCAGGCCGAAGTTGCGCGAGGTTTCGCCATGCCGCGACGCGAACACCAGCGGCATGGGGGCATGGTCGCGGGTGACCGGCCAGGCGCATTCGAACGCGGCGCGCGCCAGCGGACTGAGGCGGCGGCGCTGCATCGGGGGCAGGAATTCGAGGCGCGGCGGGCTGGGTTCTCCAACGGGACAATAAGGATGTTCAGCCCAGTGCAACCAGCTGCTCGCGTCTTGCATACCCGATGTCCAACCCTGCCATTGCGCAATGGAAAAGGTCAGCATAGCGCGCGATCTTACACTGATCGCAAATCTGTTAATTGTTTTCAGGCGTTACTAAAGCCGTAAAAACGCCCGATATTTTACATTTGGTTTGAATAAATTGTTACATGGTTGCGCGGAGTTTCGGGAACTTTCCTTGTGGTGGGCTGACAAAAGCGCCGCCGATAGTTACCGTCCGGAGTGGCTCTCGCCCGAAGATGCGCGGCGCGCCCAGGCCCTGCGCTCTGCCCGGGCGCGCGACGACTGGCGGGTCAGCCGCGCGCTGCTGCAATGCGTGCGGGCCGGCGAGGCGGCCGGCGGCCACGCCCTGTCCCTGAGCCATAGCGGCGGTCACGCCCTGTGCGCGCGGGCGCCGGGCGATTGGGCCGTGGGCGTGGATCTGGAACGGTTGCGGCCGCGCGATACCGCCGCGCTGGCCGCCTGGGTCTGCGATGACGCCGAGCGGGCCTGGCTGGCGCGGGCCGATGCGCAATCGCGGCTGGAACGCTTCTACCTGCTCTGGACCCTTAAGGAAGCCTTCGTCAAGGCGGCCGGGCTGGATTTTCCGGCCGACATGGCATCGATCGGCCTGGCGCCGGACATGGCGGGCCGGTTGGCGCTGCGGCCACCACCAGGATGCTGGCAGGCGGGCGCTTGGGCGCTCGGAGACGACTGGGTGATGGCGGCGGCGTGGCGCGGCGCCGGCCAGGCACGGGTACGGATCGACTGGCGCGCGGCCGCGCCCGGTAGCTGGCCGACGCGCCGGCTACTGGGCCAATGGACGGGTCGGGGCGGCTGAAGGCCGGACGGGTTTTGTGCAACGCACTTAAACATGTATTATTAATGCATGTTTAAAAAAGGAGAGGCCGGCAACCGTGCCGGTGGTCTCCGTAGCGCAAGGAGCAGTCGATGTTGAGCCCGCAAATCCGCACCCTGGTCAAAGCCACGGCGCCGGTTCTGAAAACCCATGGGGTGGCGCTGACCCGCCATTTCTATGCCCGCATGTTCGAGCACAATCCGGAACTCAGGCATGTGTTCAACCAGGGCCACCAGGCGGGTGGCGAGCAGCAGCAGGCGCTGGCCGGCGCGGTCGCGGCCTACGCCGAACACATCGATGACCCCTCGGTGCTGGCGCCGGTGCTGGCGCGCATCGTGCACAAGCACGTCAGCCTGGGCATCCGCCCCGAGCATTACCCCATTGTCGGCAGGCACCTGCTGGCCTCGATCCGCGAGGTGCTGGGCGCGGCCGCGACCGACGCACTGGTGGACGCCTGGGCCGCCGCCTACGGCCAACTGGCCGACATGCTGATCGCCGAAGAGGCGCGGCTGTATGCCGATTCGGCCGCCAGGCCGGGCGGCTGGACCGGCTGGCGCGCCTTCCGCGTGGTCGGCAAGCAGCCCGAAAGCGCCGAGATCACTTCGTTCTACCTGGCGCCCGCCGACGGCGGCGCGGTGCCGGCCTATCTGCCCGGTCAATATGTGTCGGTGCGGGTCTATGTGCCGGAGCTGGGCCTGATGCAGCCGCGCCAGTACAGCCTGTCGGACGCGCCGGGGAGCGATCGCCTGCGGATTTCCGTCAAACGCGAGGCGGCTGGCGCGCAACGTCCGGCAGGGCGTGTCTCCAATGCCCTGCATGATTGCCTGCGCGAGGGCGGGGTGCTGGACGTGGCGCCGCCGCAGGGCGATTTCCACCTGCGCCAGGACAGCGCCGCGCCGGTAGTGCTGCTGAGCGGCGGCGTGGGCCTGACGCCGATGATTTCGATGCTGAACCACCTGGTGGCGACCGATGATCCGCGCCCGATCCGTTTCGTGCATGGCTGTCGCAACCACTCGGTGCACGCCATGAAAGACCACGTCAACGCCATTGCGGCGGCGCGCGGCAATGTGCGCAAGGCGGTGTTCTACGAAGAGGTCGGCCCGGGCGACCAGCGCGGCCGCGATTACGACTATGCGGGCCGGGTGGACCTGCGCGCCATCCGCGATGAGGTCCTGGCGCCGGACGCCGACTACTACCTGTGCGGCCCGGCCGGCTTCATGCGCGCCCAGCGCCAGGCGCTGGCCAGCCTGGGCGTGGCCGCGGACCGCATCCATGCCGAGGCGTTCGGCAGCGGCGGCGCGCCTACCTGAGCGGTGTATCCTGGCGGCCTGTTCCTTCCCGGGGGCGCCGGGGATTTTTCCAGCCCGATCATGCAACTGACCCGATTCACCGACTTCGGCCTGCGCGTCCTGATGTATCTGACGCAATGCCGCGACCGGCCCGCGGCGGTCACCATTCCGGAGATCGCCACGCGCTTCGACCTGTCGCGCAACCACCTGGTCAAGGTGGTGCACTTCATGTCGCAGCGCGGTTGGGTCAGTACGGCGCGCGGCAAGGGCGGCGGCCTGTCGCTGGCACGCCCCGCCGCCGAATACCGGTTGGGCGATCTGGTGCGCGAGCTGGAACAGCAGGGGCCGTTGATCGATTGCCAGGAGCCGCCCTGTGCGCTGGACGGCGCCTGCCGGCTGGCGGGCGTGCTGGCGCAGACCCTGCAGGCGTTCTATGACGCGCTCAATGGCTATTCCCTGGCCGATCTGGTGCGCGATCCCACCGCCGCCGCCATCATCAGGCTGCACCGCGCCGCCTGAGGGCGGCCTTGGCCGCCCTGACAGGGCGCTGCCCGCGGGATCATGAGCGCGGGTTATGGGTGCTGGGGCTTTGGTGATTTGCGGTCATCCGTCCCCCGCTTCAGAATAAGAGCGTTGCCATTTTCTTATTTGGATGCAGGATATGCGCGTGTGCGTAATCGGGGCCGGGGTCGTCGGCGTGACCTCTGCCTACTTCCTGGCACGCCAGGGCCATGACGTCGTGCTGGTCGACAGCCACGCCCATCCGGCCGAGGTGTCGAGCTACGCCAATGGCGGCCAGCTCAGCTACAGCTATGTGGCCCCGCTGGCCGGACCCGGCGTGCTGTCGAGCGTGCCGGGCTGGCTGTTGCGCGAGGATTCGCCCTTGCGTTTCCGGCCGCGGCTGGATCCGCACCAATGGCGCTGGTGCCTGCGTTTCGCCTTGGCCTGCCGGGCGTCGGTGGCGCGCGAATCGACCGCGCAGTTGCAGGCGCTGTCGTTCCTCAGCCGCGATGCGATGCACGCGCTGCTGGAGCAGGAAAACCTGGAATTCGGCCATCTCAAGAATGGCAAGTTGATCGCCTATCGCAGCGCGGCCTTGCTGGACAAGGCGCGCGCCCTGGTTGCCTACCAGGCGGCCCACGGCGCCGAGCAGCAGGTGCTGGACGCCGCCCAGACGCTGGCGCGCGAGCCGGCCCTGGCCGGCATGGGCGCCAGCCTGGCGGGGGCCATCTATACCCCGAGCGAAGAGGCGGGCGACTGCCGCCAGTTCACGCTGGCGCTGTTCGAGCGCCTGCGCGGGCTGACCAACGTGCAGTGCGCCATGTCCAATCCGGTGTCGGGATTGCAGCGCGAAGGGCGCCGCATCGTCGCGGTGCACACGCGCGACGGCGATATCGGCGCCGATGCGGTGGTGCTGGCCACCGGCATCGGCACGCGGGCGCTGCTGCGGCCGCTGGGGCATGACGTGCCGCTCTATCCGCTCAAGGGCTACAGCCTGACCGTGCCGCTGGCCGAGGACGACACCGTGGCGCCGCGCATCAGCGTCACCGACTACGAGCGCCGCATCGTCTATGCGCGTGTCGGCGGGGTGTTGCGGATCGCCGCCATGGTCGACATCGGCAGCGCCGACGCCGGGATCGATCCGGCCCGCATCGCGCTGCTCAAGCGGCAGGTGCGCGAGGCGTTTCCGGCGCTGGACCTGGAACCCGCCATTCCCTGGGCCGGGTTGCGGCCGGCCACGCCCACCGGCAAGCCATTGATCGGACGCAGCCCGGCGGCCGACAACCTGTGGCTCAACATTGGCCAGGGCGCGCTCGGCTTCACGCTGGCCTGTGGCAGCGCCGCGCTGCTGACGGCGCAGATGGCCGGCCTCGAGGCGCCGCTGGACGCGCTGCCGTTCCGGCCCTGAGGGCGGCTGCGGGTTTGTCCATTTCGCGATAGCCTGTGCCTGTTCATCGGGAGACGGGCGCGGGGACGCTCAATACGATAGCGGCCATCCGTTGTCCGCGCACCGCGCGGGGCGGATGGCCGATTCCCTATCCGCGAGTGAACCCATCATGTCCTACTTGTTTCCATTGTTCGCCATCCTGTTCTGGGCGGGCAATGTCATCGTTTCCAAAATGGCGGCCAGCGCCATCTCGCCCACTGCCATCACCTTCTACCGCCTGATCCTGGCGCTGGCGATCATGGGCGTGTTCACGGCCGCGCCGGCGTGGCGCAACCGCAAGGTCATCCTGCGCCACTGGCCCAAGCTGGCGCTGTACGGAGCGTTGTCGGCGGCGTTGTTCCAGGCGCTGTCGTACCGGGCCGCCGAGACCACCACCGCCACCAACATGGCCATCCTGACAGCGCTGATTCCCCTGCTGAGCATGCTGCTGAGCGTGGTCGTCCTGCGCGATCCCCTGACCTTCGGCATGGCGGTGGGGGGCGCGTTGTCATTCCTGGGCCTGCTGTACCTGGTGGGGCAGGGCGACATGCTGAGCGTGTTCCAGCACGGCATCCACGTCGGCGACGGGCTGATGCTGATGGCGGCATTCTCCTACGCGCTGTACGGTGTGCTGCTGCGCCACTGGAAAGTGCCGCTGCCGGCCTGGCAGTCGACCTTCGTGCAGTCGGCATTCGCGCTGCTGTACATGCTGCCGCTTTATCTGCGGGTGCCGGCCGCGCAGGCGGCGCTGGACGCGAAGACGGTTCCGCTGATCCTGTATGCCGGCATCTTCTCGTCGGTGCTGCTGTCGTTCCTGTGGATCGAGGGGGTGCACCGCCTGGGCCCCAACCGGTGCAACATCTTCATCAACCTGCTGCCGTTGTTCACCGCGCTGGCCGCGTTCGCGTTATTGCGCGAGCAACTGCATTCCTACCATCTGCTGGGCGGCGCCGTGACGCTGGCCGGCGTGTTGCTGGCGCAGACGGTGCAGCGGCCGCTGTTCGGCCGAGGCCGGGCCGCGGCGCTGGCTGCCGGCAAGGCGTGAATGCGGCGGGCGCCCGCCACATTCACTCCCGTTCAAGACACCGCCCGGCCGGGGCCGCATAGTGGGGCGCTTTGACCGGAGCGTCCATGAGCCTTTTGCAAAAATCAGCCATCGCGTTGGCGCGCAGCCGACGGGTCGGGCGCGCCATGCGCGCCTGGGCCGCGCGCACGCCGCTGGCGCAGCGCTTCGTCGGCGGCGCCGACCTGGCGGGTGCCGTGCGCACCGCCGTCCGGCTGCGCGAGGCGCACGGCATCCGCGCGTCGCTGTTCTATCTGGGCGAGTACGTGGCCGACGCTGGCGCCATCGAGCACAACACGCGGCAGGCCATGCAGGCTTGCGCCGCGCTGGGGCAGGCCGGGCTGGACGTGCATGTGTCCATCGATCCCACCGCCATCGGCTACATGCGCGGCGACGAACTGGGGCGCGGCAATGCGCGGCGCATCGCCGTCGCGGCGCGCGAGGCAGCGGCGGGCGGTCGTGACTGGGTGGTGCTGGACATGGAGGACTCGGGCCTGCACCAACGCACCTGCGCGCTGCATCGCGAACTGCTGCGGGCCGGGTTGCCCGCCGGCTTGACGCTGCAGGCGCGTCGCCTGGGCACGCCGGCCGACCTGGCCCTGGCGATCGGCCAGCGCACCTCGCTGCGGCTGGTCAAGGGCGCCTTCCCGGAACGTGCGCTGGACCACGCCGGCCGGGCCCGCATCGACCAGGCCTATCTGGATGCCGCCGCCATCATGCTGTCGCCGGCGGCGCGCGAGTCCGGCTTCCTGCCGGTCTTCGGCACCCATGACGACCGGCTCGCCGGCGCCATCATGACGCTGGCGCGCGAGCGCGGCTGGGCGCCTGAGGCGTTCGAATTCGAGATGCTCTACGGCGTACGGCCGGACTGGCAATTGGCGTTGCGCCAGTTGGGCTACGCCGTGCGCGTGTACCTGCCGTTCGGCGAAGACTGGTGGCCCTACGCCGCGCGCCGCATCGGCGAGCATCCGCGCAACGCCTGGCTGCTGGCGCGCTCGCTGCACGCGCGGGACCGGTATTTCGGGTAGCCTGTCGCCAGGGCGGCCGGCGCGGACGGCTGCTTTCCGACAGTTCTGCCCAGGCGTTTTTCCGATGGCGGTTTCCCAACATATCTGGCATTGCGGCGCGAACCTGCCCGGCGACGTGCTGATCGCCGACCTGCGCGCCTTCCGCTACGAGGCGCACTTCCACGACGCCTGGTCGATCGGCTCCATCGCCCGGGGGCGCTGTGCCTTCACCGTGCACGGCCGGCCGTTCGAGGCGGGCGAGGGCGATCTGGTGGTGATTGCGCCCGGGCAGGTGCATACCGGCGGCACCTCGGCCGGGCTGCTGACCTATCGCATGGCGTATATCGAGCCAGGCTGGTTCGAGGACCATGCCGTTGCGCTGCGCGAGGGCGGCCTGGCGCTGCCAGGGCCGGTCATCCGTGATGCCGGCCTGTGCGATGCGTGGCTGGCGGCGCTGGCGCCCGACGCCATCGACGACGCTGCGCGCAGCGGCCGCCTGTCAGCGGCCCTGTTCGGCCTGCTGGCGGCCCACGGGCAGGCGCCGGCCGCGCCCGCGGCGGCCCAGGCCACTGAACCGGACGTGTGCGCGCTGCTGCTTCAGCGCATGCGCGACGATCCGGCCTGCGCGCCCGACCTGGAGGCGCTGGCCCAGGCCGAGGGCCGCCATCGCAGCACTCTGGTCAAGCGGTTCGCGCGGCGCTACGGCTTGCCGCCGCTGGCCTGGCTGCGCAATTGGCGGGTTGCGCGCGCCCGCGCGCTGTTGCGCGGCGGTCTGCCGCTGGCCGAGGCGGCGTTGGCCGTGGGCTTTGCCGACCAGGCGCATCTGACGCGGGTGTTCAAGCAGGTCTATGGCAGCCCGCCGGGGGCGCTGCGCCGTTCGGCGGGCCGGGAGGCATCGGCTTAGACATTCCTGGAAATCATGCAATGGGCGACGAATAATCGTTTGAGCGCGCAGTTTCATGCGGGTTTAATCGATTCAGGAAGCGTGCTTCCGCACCTTTTGATTGATTTCAGGGAATGTGAATATGGACACGCAACGTATCACGCTGCGCGCGGCCGACGGCGTGGCGCTGGGAGGCTACGTCTGGCGACATCCCGAACCGGGTCCGGCCGGGCCGCGTCCGGTGGTCGTCATCAACGCCGCCACGTCGGTGCGTTGCCGTTATTACGCGCGCTTTGCAGCCTACCTGCACCAGCATGGCTTGGACGTGCTGACCTATGACTATCGCGGCATCGGCGAATCGCGTCCGGCCTCGCTGCGCGGCTTCGAGGCGTCGTGGATGGACTGGGGCGAGAAGGATTTCGAGGCGGTGCTGGGCTATGTCGATATGCATTTCCCCGGGCAGCCGGTGGATGTGGTGGCGCACAGCATCGGCGGTTTCGTCACCGGCCTGGCGCCGTCGGCGCGGCGGCTGCGGCGCATTTTCACCATGGGCGCGCAGTACGCCTACTGGCGCGACTATGCCGCCGGGCAGCGCCTGCGCATGCTGGCCAAGTGGCATGTATTCATGCCGCTGCTGGCGGCCTGCTTCGGCTATTTCCCGGGGCGCCGGCTGGGCTGGCTCGAAGACACGCCGCGCGGCGTGGTGCGCGATTGGAGCCTGATGGGGCCTCGGTTCGAAGGGCGAGGCGGCGCTGAACATCGCGTGGCCGCGATGGCTGCGGTGACCGCGCCGATCCTGGCGCTCAGCGTCACCGACGATGAGTTCGGCACCGAGGCCGCCATCGGCCGGTTGCTGGCGTATTTCACGGGCAGCGCCCGCACCCATCTGCGGCTGGCGCCGGCATCGCTGGGGCTGGAGGCGATCGGCCATTTCGCTTTTTTCCATGAGCGCTTCCGTGACTCGCTGTGGCCGATCGCCTTGGGCTGGCTCACGTCCGGCGAGCGGCGGCTGGCGGGAGCGACGCCCATACGCTGCGACTGCATGGCGTCCCTGGCCGATAGCCCGAGCATGTCCGCGTGAAGAACGCGGCGCCGAGGGTTCCGGCCGCCGGTCGTTGACGGCGCGGGTCCGAGGCGACCTCGCCATGGCGGTTGCCCGCGCCGCGCTCACTGCCGTGCCGGCCGCGGCAGCAGCGGCAAGACCGCCAGCATGGCGCCACCGGCGGCCAACCAGGCCAGCGGCCAGGACGCCGCCGCCACCAGCCGCGGCAGCGCCAGCGGCGTCAGGAACAGCCCCAGGTAGACGCAGGTGTTGGCCAGTCCCAATGCGGTGCCGGCGCGGGCGGCGCCGGCCAGCGTGGCCAGTTCGGTGTAGGCCACGCCATGCCAGGCCGACGCGCAGATGCCGGCGGCGGTCAGCAGCACTGGCACGGCCAGCAGCGCCAAGCGGTTGCCGGGGACCGCGCCCTGGGCCCAGGCGGCGGCCGCCAGCGCAGCGAACAGCAGGCAGCCCAGCCAGACACAGCCGCGCAGGTAGGCGCGGCGGTTGCCATGGCGATCGGTCCAGCGGCCGCTGGCGATGCGCGCGACCATGGCCCCCAGTTGCACCGCCACCATTACGGTGGTCAGCGTGGCGATGCCGGCGCCGCTGAAGTCGTGCAGGAACACCGTGGCGAACGTCAGCACCGCGAATTGCGGACAACACAACAGGCCGATCGCCACCGCCGCGCGCCACACGCGGGCATCGCGCAACGGGCTGGACGGCGGAATGGCGTCCGGCGCGTGGCCTGCGGATCGGCGCGGCGCAGGGGCGGGCAGGGTACGGCCGCGCGGCCGGAACGTCGCGGCGGCGCCGGTTGGCAGGGTCGTCCGCGCGCGGTCCGGCTCGCGCAACCATCCCAGCGTCAACAGCGCGGCCCCCGCGCACAGGCCGGCCAGCAGGCCGAACACCGCGCCGAAGCCGGCCCGCGACGCCAGCCACGGCAGCACCAGCGCGCCCAGGCCACCGCCCAGGGGCACGGCGGTCTGGCGGATGCTCATCGCCAGGCCGCGTTCGCCTTCGTCGAACCATGCCATCACCGCGCGGCCGCTGGCGCCGTTGACGCTGCCGCCCATCACGCCCACCAGCAGCAGGCCCAGCGCCAGCAGCCACAAGGCGGGCACGACGCCGTGGGCCGGAGCGGCGCACAGGCTCATCCAGGCCAGCGCCGCCGCGGTCGCGCCGAGGCCGGCCAGCAGCACCGGCCGGTCGCCCCAGCGGTCGGCCAGCAGGCCCCAGGGCAGTTCGAACAGCGCCACGCCCAGGCCGAGTACGCCGAGCGCCAGGCCCAGAGCGTCGTTGTCCAGCCGGTAGTCGGCGCGCAGGAAGACGGCGGTGGCGGGCAGGCCGGCCGCCGCCGCGGAGAACGCGACATTGGCGGCCACCCCCACCGCCAGCACCTTCCAGCGGTGGGCGGGGCGCGCGGCAGGCGTTGGGACGGAAAGCACGGGGGCGGGCAGGGACATGAAGGTTCCAGGCGGGATTGACGCGGCAAAGTCTGCGCCCGTAACATCATTCTGAAAATCAGGAAATTTTCAATTAAAGGTTTTGAAAAACGGGATGATCAGGCCTGTCACCTTTGACCTAGACGTGTTGCGCAGCTTCGTCGCGGGGGTCGAACTGGGCAGCTTCGGCCGCGCGGCAGACCGCCTCGGGCGCTCGACCTCGGCCGTCAGCGCGCAGTTGAAAAAGCTCGAGGAACAGGCCGGCGTGCCGCTGCTGCGCAAGGCCGGCCGCGGCCTGGCGCTGACCGACGCGGGCGAGACCATGCTGGCGTACGCGCGCCGGCTGCTGGAACTGAACGATCAGGCCTCGGTGGCGGTGCGCGGCACGCGTTTGCAGGGGCGGGTGCGTCTGGGTCTGCAGGAGGATTTCGGCGAGATCCTGCTGCCGCGAGTGTTGGGTCAGTTCGCCCGCGCCCATCCGCAGGTGCGGATCGAGGCGCGGGTGGCGCGCAACGCCGAGCTGCTCGAGCGCGTGGCGGCCGGCGAACTGGACCTGGCGCTGGCCTGGGATCATGACGCGGCGCGGCCGCATGGCCAGCGCTTGGCCGAACTACCACTGTGCTGGATCGGTCCGGCCGCGACAGGCCCGGCGCGCGATACCGACGGCGTCTTGCCGCTGGTGGCGTTCGAGGCGCCCTGCCTGTTCCGCAGCCGCGCCACCGATGCGCTGGACCGCGCGGGCATCGCCTGGACCTCTGCCTTCATCAGCCCCAGCCTGGCGGGCCTGTGGGCGGCGGTTGGCGCGGGGCTGGGGCTGATGGTGCGCACGCCGCTGGGGTTGCCCGCCGGTTTGCGGGTGATGGCGCCGGGCGAGCAGGGCCTGCCGTCGTTGCCGCCGTTGGCGCTGTCGCTGTACCACGCGCAAGGCCGGCCCGCTTCGGTGGTGGCGGCCCTGGCGGATATCCTGCGGCACTGCGTGCGCGACAGTGTCGCGGCGCTGCCGGCCATGCCGGTGCCGCCGGTGCGCATTCCTTCCGAGGAGGCCGAGCGCCTTGAATCGATTTCATGAAATGAGCGTCTTCCTGGCGGTGGCCGAGGCGCAGGGCTTTGCCGCCGCCGCCCGCCGGCTGGCGATGTCGGCGCCGAGCGTGACGCGCAGCGTGGCGGCGTTGGAGCGCCGGCTGGGCACGCTGCTGCTGGTGCGCACCACCCGCAGCCTGCGCCTGACCGAGGCTGGCGCGCGCTATGCCGCCGACTGCCGCCGCATCCTCGAAGCGGTGGAGCAGGCCGACGACGCCGCCGCCGACGCCATGGCCGCGCCGCGCGGCTCCTTGCATGTCACCGCGCCCGCGCGTTTCGGCGAATTGCATGTCATGCCGGCGGTGATGGGCTACCTGCGGCAACATCGCGAGGTCTCGGTGCGCGCGCTGCTGGTGGACCGCGTGGTGAACCTGCTGGACGAAGGCGTGGATGTGGCGGTGCGGATTGGCGCCTTGCCCGATTCCACGTTGACGGCGGTGCCGGTGGGGCAGGTGCGGCGCGTGGTGTGCGCTTCGCCCGACTTCCTGCAGCGCCATGGCACGCCCGACAGTCCCGACGCGCTGGCGCGCTTTTGCACCATCACGGCGGCGATGGAAGGGCGCGGCGCGCAATGGCGTTTCCTGCAGGACGGCCAGCCGCGGCGCCTGCCGCTGGATTCGCAGTTGACGGTGACCTCGTTCCAGGCCGCGGTGGCGGCGGCCTGCGAGGGCTGGGGGCTGACCCAGGTGGTGTCCTACCAGGTGGCGCGCGACCTGGCCAGCGGCGCTTTGCAGGTGGTGCTGCGCGACTACGAAATGGCGCCGCTGCCGGTGCACGTGGTGTATCCGGAAGGGCGCAAGAGCTCGGCCAAGGTGCGCAGCTTTGTCGACTTCTGCGTCGACGCGCTGCGCCGCGACCTGGCGGCTTTGCCGGCGTAATCCTTTCACGGGCGGCAATGGTGTCTTGCGCGCCGCGGCCGTTCCCCGGCGTGCGGCGCGGGTTCAAGATGGACGCCTGTTTCCTTTCACGAGATCGTGCCGTGTCCATCGCTCCCCTGACGTTCTACAGTTTTCCCCTGTCCGGCCATTCGCACCGCGTGGCCCTGATGCTGTCCCTGCTGGACGTGCCGCACCGCGATGTCGAGGTCGACTTGCGCGGCGGGGCGCATAAGCGCCCCGACTTCCTGGCGCTGAATGCTTTCGGCCAGGTGCCGGTGATCGACGACAACGGCGTGGTGGTGGCCGATTCCACCGCCATCCTGGTGTACCTGTGCAAGCGCTACGGCGGCCAGGCCTGGCTGCCCGAGGACGCGGTGGGCGCGGCGGCGGTGCAGCGCTGGCTATCGGCCGCTTCCGGCCCGCTGGCGGCCGGCCCGGCCGCGGCGCGGCTGGTGACGGTGTTCGGCGCCGCGCATGACGTGCCGGCCACGCTGGCGCGGGCGCACGCCTTGCTGGCGGTGATGGAGCACGAACTGGCGGCCACCGGCTATCTGGCGGGCGCCGCGCCGACCATCGCCGACGTGGCCTGCTACACCTATGTGGCGCACGCGCCGGAAGGCAACGTATCGCTGGCGGCCTATCCGCGGGTGCGCGACTGGCTGGCGCGGATCGAGGCATTGCCGCGCTTCGTGCCGATGGCGGTGTCGCCCGTCGGGTTGCGGGCGGCGTGAGTTACCGGGCGGGCGCGGCGCGCCCGCGCACAAGGAGTCTGACATGAACGTGAGCACGACGAATCCGGCGGGCCCCGCGGATGCCGGGCTGGCTGGCGGTCCGGCCGTCATCGCACCGGCGCCCTGGCACGCCGGCGAACGCCAGTTGCAGGCGCATATCGGCATGGCCGAGCGCATGGCGCAGGTGGGCGCCAAGGTGATCCGCCCGTACATGCCGGACCAGCACCGCGCCTTCTTCGCGCAGTTGCCGTTTCTGGTGGCGGGTGCGGTCGACGGCCAGGGCGATCCCTGGGCCGGCGTGCTGGAGGGCGAGCCGGGCTTCGCCGTGTCGCCGGACCCGCAGACCCTGCAGGTGGCCGTGCTGCCGGATGCCGATGATCCGCTGCGCGCCGGCCTGGGGCCGGACCAGCCGGTGGGGCTGCTGGGCATCGAACTGCATACGCGCCGCCGCAACCGCATGAATGGCCGCATCACCGCGTGGGACGGCAGGCGTTTCGCGGTCACGGTGGCCGAGTCGTTCGGCAACTGCCCGCAGTACATCCAGGCGCGCGATTTCCATTTCTCGCGCTCGCCGTCCCTGCGTTTTGCTGGGCCGGTGCGCGAGCGGACGGCGCTGGGCGAGGCCGACCGGGCGCTGATCGCGCGCGCCGATACGTTGTTCGTGGCGACGTACGCCGACACCGACGAGGCCGGCCGCCGGGTGGATGTCTCGCATCGCGGCGGCATGCCGGGGTTCGTGCGGGTCGATGGCGACACGCTGACGATCCCGGATTTTTCCGGCAACCGCTTTTTCAACACCCTGGGCAACATGATGCTCAATCCCCGCGCCGGACTGCTGTTCATCGATTTCGAGCGCGGCGACGTGCTGCAGGTGTCGGGCCGCGCGGAGGTCATCCTGGACAGTCCGGAGATCGCCGCCTTCGCGGGCGCCGAACGGTTGTGGCGCGTGCGCGTGCGGCGGGTGCGGGCCCGGCCGGGCGCGCTGGCGCTGCGTTGGCGCTTCGGCGGCTATGCGCCGACCGCGCTGGCCACGGGGCAGTGGCCGCAGGCCGCCACGGCCTGATGCGGGGCCGCCGGCCGATCGCCGGGTCGGCCAATGGCAGGGGGCGTGTGCCAGGGTCAGGCGCGGTCGGCGCCGACCTTGCGCACCACGGTGTCGTCCGGCGCCAGCACGCGGCCGTCCTGGGCGCGGATCTCCAGGCGCTGCACCGGCTGGCCGCGCTTGCGGTCGATGAGCGTGGAGTGTGGCTCGGCGGGGCCGTAGTAGTGGTCTTCGCCCCATTGGCGCAGGCCGACGATGACGGGAAACAGCGCCTGGCCTTTTTCCGTCAGCACGTATTCCTGGTAGGCGCTGCCGTCCGAGGCCGGCGCCGCCGCCAGGATTCCGTGCGCCACCAACGTGCGCAGGCGGTCGCTGAGGATGTTCTTGGCCACGCCGAGGCTTTTCTGGAATTCGCCGAAGCGGCGCACGCCGTCGAAGGCGTCGCGCACGATCAATAGCGACCACCAGTCGCCGATGGCGTCGAGCGCGCGCGCCACCGGGCAGGCGGCGCCTTCGAGCCTGGTGCGTTTGACCATGTCGTCCTGACCTTTGCCGCGTATCGCGGCGGGGAGAGATGTCGAATGTTTGGTTGCATTATAAAACCTCAAGGTCTAGCATTCTGGTTTTTTAATAAAACCACGTGAGACCATGATGCCAGATCGAACTGATCCTGCCCCTGCTGCTCCGCCATCTCCTTCATCTCCGGCATCCGCGGCATCTGCGTCCGCATCCTTCGGCCGCATGCCCGCCGCCCTGGTGCTGCTGCTGGCCATGGCCTGTGCCTTGAGCGTGGCCAACGTGTACTACGCGCAACCGCTGCTGGACGCCATGGGCCGCGAGTTCCGCCTGGACGAGGGCGCGGTGGGCATCGTCGTCACCGCGACGCAGTTGGGCTGCGCGCTGGCGCTGGTGCTGGTGGTGCCGCTGGGCGACCTGCTCGACCGGCGCCGCCTGATGCTGGCGCAGTTGGGATTGTTGGTGCTGGCGCTGGCCGCGGTGGCGCTGGCGTCCGCCGCGCCCTGGCTGCTGGCCGGGATGCTGGCGCTGGGCCTGCTCGGCACCGCGATGACCCAGGGCTTGCTGGCGCTGTCGGCCGCGCTGGCCGCGCCGCACGAGCGCGGGCGGGTCGTCGGCGCGGTGCAGGGCGGAGTGGTGATCGGCCTGTTACTGGCGCGGACGCTGGCGGGCGCCGTGGCCGACCTGTGGGGATGGCGCGCGGTCTACTTGGTGTCGGCCGGCCTGGCCGCGCTGCTGGCCCTGGCGCTGGCCCGTTGGCTGCCGCGCCGCGCCTTGCCGACCGCGGGACTGGGCTACGGCGCGCTGCTGCGCTCGATGGTCACGCTCCTGGCAACCGAACGGGTCCTGCAGGTGCGCGGCATGATTGCGCTGTTGATGTTCGCCGTCTTCAGCGCATTCTGGACGGCGCTGGTACTGCCGCTGAGCGCGCCGCCGCATTCACTGACGCACACCGCGGTGGGCGCGTTCGGGCTGGTGGGCGTGGCCGGGGTGCTGGTGGCGGCGCGGGCGGGGCGGCTGGCCGATCGCGGCCATGCGCAACTGACCACCGGCGCGGGCCTGGCGCTGCTGTGCCTGGCGTGGGCGCCGATCGCCTTGCTGGACCGCAGCCTGTGGGCGCTGGTGCTGGGCGTGCTGGCGCTGGACATCGCGGCGCAGGCGCTGCACGTAACCAACCAGGCCATGATCTTTTCCATCAGCGCGCAGGCGCATAGCCGGCTGGTCGGCGGCTACATGATGTTCTACGCGGTGGGCAGCGGACTCGGGTCGATCGCCTCGACCTTCGTCTACGCGCGGGCCGGCTGGCTCGGTGTATGCGCGCTGGGCCTGGGCCTGAGCCTGGCGGCGATGCTGTTCTGGGCGTTGACGCTGCCGCGCCGGTCGGCCCCGGCGCCCGGCTGCGCGGTTGCCCGCCGGGCGTGAAGGGACGCCGGCGCGGTCCGCTCAGTGATGTTCGAGCGTATGGGCGATGGCCGCCACCTGCCGCGCGAACGCCGGATCGGCGCGGTCGCGCGGGCGCGGCAGGTCGATGTCGTAGTTGCCCGCGATGTTGGCCGGGCGGCCGCCCAGCACCACCACCTTGTCGGCCAGGAACACCGCTTCCTCGATGTCGTGGGTGACGAACAGCACCGCCGCGCCGGAGGCCTGCCACACGCGGATCAGCTCCTGCTGCAGGTTGCGGCGGGTGATGGCGTCGACCGCGCTGAAGGGTTCGTCCATCAGCAGCAGGTCGGGCTTGACCGCCAAGGCGCGGGCGATGCCGACGCGCTGCGCCTGGCCACCGGACAACTGGTGCGGCCAGCGGCGGCCGTAGTCGCCCAGGCCGGTCAGTTGCAGCGCGGCGTCGATGCGCTGCTGCCGTTCCTGCCGATCCAGCCCCAGGCCTTCGAGGCCATAGCCGACGTTGCCACCGACCGTGCGCCAGGGCATCAGGCGGCTGTCCTGGAACACCACGGCGCGGCTGCGGCGGCCAGGGCGCGCGGGCGCCTGGAAGCGCACTTCGCCGCTGGCGGGGTCGGCCAGGCCGGCGGCCGCGCGCAGCAGCGTCGATTTGCCGACGCCCGAGCCGCCCACCACGGCCACGAAACTGCCGGCCTCGATCGCCAGCGACAGGCCCTGGATCACGGGCGCGTCGGCGCCCGGATGCCGGTACGAGAGTTTCGAGAATTCAATCACGGACGCCATTGCAGCACCTTGCCTTCGACCGTCGAGAACGCCAGATCGCAGAGCGTGTAGACCAGCGAGATGATCAGCATGTAGACCACCACCGCGTCGTAGGCGCCGACGCCGGCGGCGGCATTCATTTCCTGGCCCATGCCGGGCACGCCGAGCAGTTCGGCGGCGATCAGCGTCATCCAGGCCTGGCCGATGCCGGTGCGCACGCCCGACAGCGCGCCGGGCGCGATGGCCGGCAGCGTCACGCCCAGCGCGCGCGCCAGGTAGCCGCCGTGGCCGAAGGCGCGCGCCAGTTCGTAGTAGCGCGGGTCGACGTTGCGCACCGCGCTGTAGGTGGCGAAGTAGTTGACCCAGAACACGCCGATGGCGATGACGAAGGCGGCGCCGGCATGGCTGACCTTGAACCAGGCGATGGCGAATACCACCCAGGCCAGCGGCGGGATCGGCCGCAGGATGCGCGCCAGATAGGCTTGCGCCAGGTCGAAGCGCGGCAGCGTGGCGGCCGCCAGGCCCACGCCGAAGCCCAGCGCGGTGCCCGCCGCCAGGCCCCAGAAGTAGTGCACCAGGCTGGAGCCGATGGCCGGCAGCAGCCGGCCCGACTGCCATTCCTGGATCAGCGTGGCGGGCAGCGCGAAAGGATCGGGCAGGGTGCCTGGGGGGGCCCATTGCCAGATCAGCGCGGCCTTCCAGATGGCGATGAAGATGGCCAACCCGCCGATGCCGTAGGCCGCGCGGCGCGCGGCGGCGAACCAGGGCGGTGTGCCCTTGCGGGCCTGCGGCGCGGGGGCGGCCAGGGCCGGGGCGGTCTGGCTCATGGCTGCTTGGCCTTGTCGTAGAAGCGGGTGTCGAACAGCCGCTTGACGTCGACGGTGGCCGTGTCGACCGTGCCCAGGCTGGCCTGGAAGGTCTGCAATTCGGCGGTGGCGTCGACGATGGCGTGCGGGTCGGCCACGAACTGGTCATGCGAGTTGCGGATGGCCTTTTCCACCAGCGCGCGGTCGAGGCGGCCGCCGCCGACGTATTTCTGCACGTGCGCCGCGGTGCGCGCCGGGTCGTCGCGCAGCAGGGCGGTGGCGGCCACTTGGGCATCGACCAGTTGCTGTACCGCTTCGGGATGTTCGGCGATCAGCTTGTCGCGCACCAGCAGCACCGCGCCGGGCTGGTTCGGAAACAACTGCGAGCCGCGCGCCACCACGCGCGATTGCGGCAGACGGGTCAGTACCGTGGTGACGGTGGGTTCGAGAATGGCGGCGCCGTCGATGGCGCCGGTCAGCAGCGATTGCTGGATCTGCGCCTCGCCCTGGTAGATCAGGTCCAGGCTGGCCGGATCGGCCTTGAGGCGGTTGCGCAGCCAGTATTGCAGGGCGGCTTCGGGCACCGCGCCCTTGGGATAGCTGGCGATGACGGGCTTCCTGCCCTTGTCCTTGGCGAAGCGGGCGAAGGCGGTGGCCGGATCGCCCGAGGCGAAGTACGGCGCCAGCGCGCCCAGCGCCACCACATTGACCTGCTCGACGATGTTGGAGGCCACCACCTTGATGCCCGCGCCCTTGGCGCTGGCCACCAGCGCCGGGCCGATGCCGACGTAGGCGACGTCCAATTGCCCGGCCAGCAGCGCCTGGGTCAGGGCAGGGCCGCTCTGAAATTGCACCAGCTTGGGCGCGGGCGCGCCCTTGGCCTGCAGCGTGCCTTCTTCCAGCGCCACGAACAATTGCGCATCCGGCAGGATCGGCAGGTAGCCGATTTCGAGCGCGGGTGGCGCAGCATGGACGGGAGCGAGGGACGTGGTGGCGGCGACGAGCGCGGCGGTGAACAGCTTGCGGAGCATGGAAGAGAGGTCCTGAACGACGACGCCTTGATGCGGCTGGCGGCTTGCCCGCGGGCAAGGGTTTCCCTTGTCCGCTTATTTATTTTAGATATGTTCACTCATTTTCTTTATTCTTTCTGGTTATATGTTTAATCGGGCCACATTCCAATGCAAAAGACCGCCGGGGCGGTCTTTTGCATGGCGGGAAAGCGCGGTGGCGTCAGGGCTGCACGGCGTATTCGAGCGAGCCGGCCACCACCGCCGCCAGGCCGGGCGCCTGGGTCAGCTTGTGCAACGCATAAGTCTGCGCCGTGGCGATCTTGGCCTGGTGGAAGGCGGGGTCTTCATCCTGGCGGTCCAGCGACACCAGCAGCGCGCGCGCCATCTGCCATCCGGCCAGCACCGTGCCGGCCAGCAGCAGGTACGGCACGGCCGAGCCGAATACCGCGTTGGGATGGGCGGCGGCGTTGGCGACCACGAAATCGACCGTATTGGCCAGCGCCAGGCGGCCCTGGCGCAGCGGCGTCAGCACCAGGCGGGCGGCCGGTTCACTGCGCGCCTGCAGCGCCTCTTCGGTCTGGCGGATCTCTTCGATCAGCGCCTGCGCCACCGCGCCGCCATCGCGCAGCGTCTTGCGGCCGACCAGGTCGTTGGCCTGGATCGCGGTGGTGCCTTCGTAGATGGTGAGGATGCGGGCGTCGCGGTAGTACTGGGCGGCGCCGGTTTCCTCGATGAAGCCCATGCCGCCGTGCACCTGCACGCCCAGGCTGGCGACGTCGATGGATGCTTCGGTGCACCAGCCCTTGACGATCGGCACCAGGAATTCCTGCACCGCCAGGTGGCGGGCGCGCGCCGCCGGATCGGCGCTGGCGTGCGCCAGGTCGGCG
This sequence comes from Achromobacter sp. 46006, assembly GCF_059761975.1. Classification (NCBI taxonomy): domain Bacteria; kingdom Pseudomonadati; phylum Pseudomonadota; class Betaproteobacteria; order Burkholderiales; family Alcaligenaceae; genus Achromobacter; species Achromobacter sp. 46006. The sequence goes on along the minus strand of NZ_JCBANN010000050.1, from coordinate 15,527 downwards.
TGGCCGGCGGTGTAGTAGGCCAGCGCGCGGCCGGCCTCGGTCAGGGCGCGCATGGTGCCCAGCATGCGGCGCACGTCCGGGTGCCGGATGATGGGCACGGCGTCGCGCGAGGAGCCGTCCACCGGGCGGCTCTGCACGCGTTCGGCGGCGTAGGCCAGCGCGTGCTGGTAGGCGCGGTCGGCCACCGCGATGCCCTGCACGCCGACGGCGAAGCGGGCCGCGTTCATCATGATGAACATGGCGTCCAGGCCGCGGTTTTCCTGGCCCACCAGGTAGCCGATGGCGCCGCCCGCGTCGCCGAACTGCAGCGTGGCGGTGGGGCTGGCCTTGATGCCCAGCTTGTGCTCGATCGACACGCAGGCGACGTCGTTGCGCGCGCCCAGCGAGCCGTCGTCGTTGACCAGGAACTTGGGCACCAGGAACAGCGAGATGCCCTTGACGCCCTCGGGCGCGTCCGGCAGGCGCGCCAGCACCAGGTGGACGATGTTCTCGGCCAGGTCGTGCTCGCCGTAGGTGATGAATATCTTGGTGCCGGAGATGCGGTAGGTGCCGTCGCCAACCGGCTGCGCGCGGCTGCGCAGCAGCGCCAGGTCGGAGCCGGCCTGCGGCTCGGTCAGGTTCATGGTGCCGGTCCACCGGCCCGACAGCATCGGGCCGATGAAGCGTTCGCGCAGTTCGGGCGAGCCGGCCGTCAGCAGCGCCTCGACCGCGCCGTTGGTCAAGAGCGGGCACAAGGCGAACGACAGGTTGGCGGCGTTGAGCATTTCGGAGCAGGGCGCGCCCAGGAGGCCGGGCAGGCCCTGGCCGCCGTATTCGACCGGGTGCGTCATGCCTTGCCAGCCGGCTTCGGCGTATTGGCGGAAGGCCTGCTTGAAGCCGGGCGAGGTGGTGACCGCGCCGTCGCGCCAGGCGCTGGGCTCGCGGTCGGCGGGGTGGTTCAGCGGCGCCAGCACGTCGCCGGCGAAGGTGGCGGCTTCCTCGAGCACCGCCTGGGCGGTGTCGGGCGTGGCTTCGGCATATTGCGGCAGCGCCGCCACCTGCGGCAGGCCGGCAAGATGGTTCAGCACGAACAGCATGTCTTTCACGGGGGCTTGGTACGTCATGGCGTCGGAGCTCCGGGCGAGGTATCTGGGAAACGGGAATCAGGTGGCGTCGATGGCGCGGGTGGAACCCACCGCGGCGCGCAGTTCGAATTTCTGGATCTTGCCGGTCGAGGTCTTGGGCAGTTCGCCAAAGCGCACCGCGCGCGGCACCTTGAAGCCGGGCAGCAGCAGCTTGCAGTGCGCGATGATCTCTTCGGCGGTGGCGCTGTGGCCGGGCTTGAGTTCGACGAAGGCGCAGGGCGTCTCGCCCCATTTGGGGTCGGGCATGGCCACCACCGCCACGGCGGCCACGGCCGGATGGCGGTAGAGGGCGTCCTCGACCTCGATGCTGGAGATGTTCTCGCCGCCGGAGATGATGATGTCCTTGCTGCGGTCCTTGATGCGGATGTAGCCGTCGGGCGTCATCACGCCCAGGTCGCCGGTGTGGAACCAGCCGCCGCTGAAGGCCTCGTCGGTGGCGCGTTCGTTCTTCAGGTAGCCCTTCATGCAGATGTTGCCGCGGAACATGATCTCACCCACGGTCTGCTCGTCGGCCGGCACTTCCTCCATGGTGTCGGGGTTGCGCACCGAGACGCCGGCCTGCAGGTGGTAGCGCACGCCCTGGCGCGCGGTCAGCAGCGCGCGCTGCTCGTCCTCCAGGTCGTTCCAGGCTTCCTGCGGGGCGCACACGGCGGCCGGGCCGTAGACTTCGGTCAGGCCATAAACGTGGGTCAGCTCGAAGCCGATTTCCTTCATCTTGGCGATCACCGCCGGCGCGGGCGCGGCGCCGGCCACCATGGTGCGCACGGTGTGGCTGATGCCGGCGCGCAGCTCGGCCGGCGCGTTGGCCAGCGCGCTTTGCACGATGGGCGCGCCGCAGTAGTGGGTCACGCCCTCGGCGCGGATCAGGTCGAACACGGTCTTGGGATCGAATTTGCGCAGGCAGACGTTGACGCCGGCGCGCGCCGCCACGGTCCAGGCGAAGCACCAGCCGTTGCAGTGGAACAGCGGCAGCGTCCACAGGTAGACCGGATGCTTGGGCATGTCCCATTCGAGGATGTTGCTGACGGCGTTCAGATACGCGCCGCGGTAGTGGTAGACCACGCCCTTGGGATCGCCGGTGGTGCCGGAGGTGTAGTTCAGCGCGATCGCGTCCCATTCGTCGGCCGGCGGGCGCCAGTCGAACGTGGCGGGGGCGGCGGCCAGGAAGGCCTCGTAGTCGGTGGCGCCGGGCAGGGTGGCCGGGGCGCCGTCCAGGTCGTGCACCGAGATCACTTTCAGGTGCGGGAATTCGGCGCGGGCGCGCTGCGCCAGCTCGGCGTATTCGGTGTCGACGATCAGCGCGCGGGCTTCGCCGTGGCCCAGCATGAACAGCACGCTGGGCGTATCCAGGCGCGTGTTGAGGGTGTTGAGCACGGCGCCCAGCATCGGCACGCCGAAGTGCGCCTCGACCATGGCGGGAATGTTCGGCAGCATCACCGCCACCGTGTCGCCGCGCTGGACGCCGGCGGCGGCCAGCGCGCCGGCCAGGCGTTGCGCGCGTTCGTAGGTCTGGGCCCAGGTGCGGCGCACGGCGCCGTGCACCACGGCCAGGCGGTTGCCATAGACCTGCGCGGCGCGGGCGATGAAGTCGACCGGGGTGAGGGGCTCGTAGTTGGCGTCACGGCGTGCCAGGCCGTGGTCGAACAGGCTGCTCATGCTTGTCTCCTGTGGGGCGCGGGGGCGCCCGGATATGCTTTTGTGCGGGAAACTTGATCTGGATCGCCGGTTTGATCGTGGATGCGAATCCCGCTGCTTGCCAGGGGGCACCAACCTTCACAGGAGCCTCGCATGAGTGCCAAAATGAGCGACTATCAAGGCGCGAAGCGCAGTCGTGGCGGGACCACGGCGAGCATTCGCAACGTAGAGAGGCGCTCATTTTGGCGCTCACCCTACGGGCAGGCAGGTAATCGGCCGCCAGGCGTCGTTGCGCTCACCTTGCGTGGCAAAGCCACGCGGCGGCGACCACGCCTGGCCTGGCGGCCGATTACCTGCCTGTGCGAGGCTCCTGTGAAGGTTGGTGCCCCCTAGCTTATCGGCCGCCGGAAAATGGTGTCTGTCGCCTGCATGACAGACCTTTTTCCGGGCGTCCAATCCGCAGTTTTACACGGTTCTTTCCATGTCCGATGTTTCAAACATTGTTTCCCCGACCGAGCTGGCCGGACTGCTGCGCGGCTGCGCCTGGTTCACCGCGCTGGACGCGCCGCACCAGGAGTTGGTGCTGGCCACGGCGCGCGCCGAACATGTGGCCAGCGGCGCCTGGATCGCGCGCCGCAACGCGCCGTCGGATTACTGGCTGGGGGTGCACAGCGGCCTGCTGAAGCTGGCGATCTACAACGAGTCGGGGCGCAGTTGCACGTTCTCGGGAGTGCCGCCGGGCGGCTGGTTCGGCGAGGGCAGCGTCATCAAGCGCGAGCTGCGCAAGTACGACGTGGTGGCGATCCAGCCGTCGCTGGTGCTGCTGGTGCCGGCCGCCACCTTCCATGCGCTGCTGGCCGCCAGCCTGCCGTTCTCGCATTTCGTCATCGGCCAGCTGAACGACCGCATGGGCGAGTTCATCGCCTCGATCCAGAACCATCGCCTGCTGGACGCCGATGCGCGCGTGGCGCAGTCGCTGGCGCAACTGTTCAACCCGCAGTTGTATCCGTCCACCGACCTGACGCTGGCGATTTCACAGGAAGAACTGGGCTACCTGACCGGCCTGTCGCGCCAGCGCGTCAACCAGGCGCTGCAGACGCTGGCGGACCAGGGGGTGCTGGCGCTGTCGTACAACCAGATCAAGGTGGTGGATTTGGATCGCCTGCGCCAGTACGGGCTGGACCAGCTCTGACCCCGGGCGGGGCCCGGAGGGCGCGGGACGCCAGTTCAGGCGTCAGGCCAGCGCGCGGTCCAGGGCGGCGCGCGCCAGGATGCGGGTCGAGTCCAGCGTCGGCAAGACGCAGTTGGCGTCGTTCAGCACCAGCGGCAGTTCGGTGCAGCCCAGCACCACCGCGTCGCAGCCGGCATCGCGCAACCGCGCCACCACGCCTTGCAGCAAGGCCACTGATTCGGGCTTGAAGACGCCGTAGACCAGTTCGTTCATGATGACGCGCGCCAGCAGGTCACGGTCGGCCGGCGCGGGGCGCACGAAGTCCAGGCCGCGCGCCTGCAGTTTGTCGGGGTAGACCTGGCTGTCGACCAGCCAGCGCGTCCCCAGGATGCCGATGCGGCGCAGCCCGCGCGCGGCAGCCCGGGCGGCGACCTCCTCGGCGATGTGCAGCCACGGCAGCGGCGATTGCGGCAGCACGTGGCCCAGGGCCTGGTGGATGGTGTTGTCGGGGCAGATCAGGAAATCCGCGCCGGCGCGCGCCAGCCGGTCGGCGGAGGTCCGCATCAGCGCGCCGACGCCGGCCAGGTCATTGCGCTCCAGGCACGCCACGTAGTCCGCCAGCGACAGGCTGTGCAGCGACACCTCGGGGTGCGCGTGCGGCCCCAGGCGCTGCGCGCCTTCGGCGCAGATCGTGCGGTAGCAGAGCGCCGCGCCCTCGGCCGAGCAGGCGACGATGCCGATGTGCAGGGGCGGACGGGCGGGCATGCGGACTCCGTGGCGGTCAGGTCGTGGTTCTGGACAAGGCCCGCACGTGGCGGGCGATCTGGCGGAACTGCTCGGCCATGGCGTCCTGCTGCGCCGGCGGCAGTTGCGACAGGAACAGTTCGTCAATGGCCGGGCCATACACCTTCCACATCTTGCGGCGCAGCGCCAGGCCTTGCGGCGTGATGCGGGCGTAGGTGGCGCGGCGGTCCTCGTCGGAACGGAAGCGCTCGACCAGCCCGGCGGCCTCGATGCGGTCCATCAGGCGCGTCAGGTTGTAGCGCGCGATGACCATGCGCTCGGCCATCTCGAACATGCGCGCGGTGCCGTCTGGCGCGCGTTCCAGCGCCCACAGCGCGTCGTACCACGCCAGCGGCGGCAGGCCGGCGGCGGACAGTCGTTTTTCGATCTCTTCCACCACCAGCGCATGCGCGGTGAGAAAGAGGCTCCACGCGTCGGGCTTGCCCGTGGCCATGCGGTCGCTTCCTTTTCCAGGGATTTCGTTGTCCCGGATTGTAGAGGCCCGGCGGCCGTGGCGCGCGGCGGGCGGGCCGTCACGCGCATTCATGCCGCGCGCGAGCCGCCATTTTCCTTAATAGTTGCACTTGCAATTGTTCGAAAACCTCCCTACGATTGCAATTGCACATTATGCAAATGCAATTCACGATGTGAAATGATGGCGCCGACCTTTCCGTGTCCAGGCGCCGCTTGCGCACCACAAGGAGGATGCCCATGGAACCCGAGATCGACTGCGTCGACATCGACCCCGAAGAAACCAGCGAGTGGCTGGACGCGATGCAGGCGGTGCTGGCGCACGAAGGCCTGCCGCGCACGCACTACCTGCTGGACCGCCTGATCGAGCAGGACCGCGCCCGCAGCGGCGGCTATGCCGCGGCCGGCGTCACGCCCTACGTCAACACCATCGGCCTGCCGGCCCAGGCGCCGTTCCCCGGCGACACCCGCATCGAGGCGCGGCTGGATGCCTACCTGCGCTGGAACGCCATGGCCATGGTGCTGCGCGCCGGCAAGCATTCGGGCGTGGGCGGGCACATCGCCACCTACGCCTCGGCCACCACGCTGTACGAAACCGGCTACCGCCATTTCTTCCGCGCCGCCACGCCGGACTACCTGGGCGACATGCTCTACATCCAGGGCCATTCGGCGCCCGGCATCTACGCCCGCGCCTACCTGGAAGGGCGCCTGTCCGAAGCGGAGCTGGACCGCTTCCGCCGCGAGATCGGCGGCGGGCTGGCGTCGTATCCGCACCCGCGCACCATGCCCGGCTTCTGGCAGTTCCCGACCGTGTCGATGGGCCTGGGCCCGTTGATGGCGGCCTACCAGGCGCGCTACATGCGCTACCTGGAAGACCGCGGCCTGATCGCGGCGCAGGACCGGCGCGTCTGGGGCTTCCTGGGCGACGGCGAGCAGGACCAGCCCGAGACGCTGGCGGCCGTCGCCATGGCCGGCCGCGAAAAACTCGACAACCTGATCTTCGTGGTCAACTGCAACCTGCAGCGCCTGGACGGCCCGGTGCGCGGCAACGCCAAGATCATCCAGGAGCTGGAAAGCGTCTATCGCGGCGCCGGCTGGAACGTCATCAAGGTGATCTGGGGCGGCGGCTGGGACGCGCTGCTGGCGCAGGACCACGACGGCCGCCTGCGGCGCCGCATGATGGAATGCGTGGACGGCGAATACCAGGTCTTCAAGGCGCGCGGCGGCGCCTATGTGCGCGAACACTTCTTCGGGGCCGACCCGGTGCTGCTGGAACGCGTGGCGCACCTGAGCGACGAGGAGATCGGCGCGCTCAATCGCGGCGGCCACGATCCGGTCAAGATGCACGCCGCCTACGCCGCGGCGCTGGCGCATCGCGGCCAGCCCACGGTGATCCTGGCCAAGACGGTCAAGGGTTACGGCATGGGCGCGGCCGGCGAGGCCGCCAACACCAACCACCAGCAGAAGAAGATGGCCGACCCGGCGGTGCGCGCCTACCGCGACCGCTTCGACCTGCCGGTGCCGGACGAGCGCCTGGAGGATATCCCGTACATCAAGCCGGAACCCGGCAGCCCCGAACAGGCCTACCTGGAAGCCGCCATCCGCCGCGCCGGCGGCCACCTGCCGCTGCGTCCGGCCGGCCCCGGCCCGCAGGCCACGCCGGGCCTGGAAGCCTTTGCCGCGCACCTGAAGGGCAGCGACGGCCGCGAATTCTCCACCACCATGGCGTTCGTGCGCATCCTGGCGCAACTGCTCAAGGACCCGCAGATCGGCGCGCGCGTGGTGCCCATCGTGCCCGACGAATCGCGCACCTTCGGCATGGACGGCATGTTCCGCCAGGTCGGCATCTATTCGCACGTGGGCCAGTTGTACACGCCGCAGGACGCCGACCAGCTCAGCGTCTACCGCGAGGACCGGCGCGGCCAGATCCTGCAGGAAGGCATCAACGAGTCGGGCGCCATGGCCTCGTGGATCGCCGCCGCCACCGCCTACAGCACCCACGGCGTGGCAACGATTCCGTTCTACATCTTCTATTCGATGTTCGGCTTCCAGCGCGTTGGCGACCTGGCCTGGGCGGCCGGCGACATCCGCGCGCGCGGCTTCCTGCTGGGCGCGACCTCGGGCCGCACCACGCTGGAAGGCGAGGGCCTGCAGCACGACGACGGCCACAGCCACGTGCTGGCCTCGGTGATCCCGTCGTGCATTGCCTACGACCCGGCCTATGCCTACGAGATCGCCGTGATCGTGCAGGACGGCATGCGCCGCATGTACCAGGAGGAAGAAGACATCTTCTACTACCTGACGCTGATCAACGAGAAGACCGCGCATCCGCCGATGCCGGAAGGCGCCCAGGCCGGCATCCTCAAGGGCATGTACCGGCTGCGCGAGGGCGCGCCGGGCGAGCGGCGCGCGCAACTGCTGGGCAGCGGCGCCATCCTGGGCGAGACCCTGGCCGCCGCCGACCTGCTGCAACAGGACTTCGGCGTGGCGGCCGACGTCTGGAGCGTCACCAGCTATGCCGAGCTGCGCCGCGATGGCCAGGAGACCGAGCGCTGGAATCGCCTGCATCCGCTGGACGCGGCGCGCCAGGGCTTCGTCCAGACGAGCCTGGCCGATACGCGGGGGCCGGTGATCGCGGCCACCGACTACATGAAAACCGTGGCCGAACAGATCCGGCCTTTCGTCGGGCGCCGTTATGTGACGCTGGGCACCGACGGCTTCGGCCGTTCGGACACGCGCCAGGCGCTGCGGGCGTTCTTCGAGGTGGACCGGCACCATATCGTGCTGGCCACGCTCAAGGCCTTGGCGGACGAGGGCGCATTGCCGGCCGAGCGGGCGGCCGAGGCGATCCGGCGTTACGGCCTGGATCCGGAAGCGGCGTCGGCGGCCTTGCCTTGAAGTAGGTGTCAGGCGCGACGCGCCAGCAATGCCCAGACTCCGGCGGCCGACAACAGTGTGCCGCCGCCCAGGTTGAAGCCGCGCTGCGCGCGCGGCGACGCCAGCAGGCGGCGCGCCGAGCCGGCGAACAGGGCGTAGGCGGCGGCGTTGATGCCCGCGCAGGTCACGAAGGTGGCCGACAGCATCCACAGTTGGCGCGTGACGTCGCCGGCCGGGTCGATGAACTGCGGCAGGAAGGCCACGAAGAAGATGATGCCCTTGGGGTTCAGCGCCGTCACCAGGTAGGTGTTGGCGAACAGCTTCCAGCGCGATCCGGCCGCGCCGGCCTGCGGCAGCGTGGCGGGCGAAACGCCGGCGCGCAGCAGCTTGAAGCCCAGGTACAGCAGGTAAAGGCCACCCACGGTCTTGACCACGGTGAACCAGAAGGCCGACGCCGACAGCAGCGCGCCCAGGCCCAGCAGCGACAGCGCCAGGGCGGTGGAGTCGCCCAGCGCCACCGCCAGCACCAGCGGCAGGCGGGCGCGCTTGCCATGGGTCAGGGAATAGCTGATGACGGTCAGGATGGTGGGGCCGGGCAGCATCAGCAGCAGGGCGGATGCGCCAAGGAAGGCCAACCAGGTTTCAAGCGACATGGGATGTGCTCCGGTGAGGCGGGGCGACAACGGCGCCCCAGGCGGTCACTGTAGCCCAAGGCAGCGCGTCTGTGGTGCCCGCGGCGAAATCCGACGCCGCGACGGCCTGCCGATAGCAGGGGCAAGCCGGCGGCCACCGGCGCACTGGTGCAAAATAGCGCTTCTCCCGACAGTGAACGCGTCCCGGCAGCGGGACGGCGAAGGAAACACCATGGCATTCGATTTCGACCTGTTTGTGATCGGCGCGGGCTCCGGCGGCGTGCGCGCGGCCCGCTTCGCGGCCGGTTTCGGCGCGCGCGTGGCGGTGGCCGAAAGCCGCTACCTGGGCGGCACCTGCGTCAACGTGGGCTGCGTGCCCAAGAAGCTGCTGGTCTACGGCGCCCACTACAGCGAAGACTTCGAGCAGGCCCACGGCTTCGGCTGGAGCGTGGACGAACCCCGCTTCGACTGGCCCACGCTGATCGCCAACAAGAACCGCGAGATCGAGCGTCTTAACGGCATTTACCGCAACCTGCTGGTCAATAGCGGCGTCACGCTGCTGGAAGCCCACGCCCGTATCAAGGACCCGCACACCGTCGAGGTCGATGGCAAGTCCTATACCGCCGCCCACATCCTGGTGGCCACCGGCGGCTGGCCGCAGGTGCCGGACATCCCCGGCAAGGAACACGCCATCACCTCGAACGAGGCCTTCTTCCTGAAGGCGCTGCCGCGCCGGGTGCTGGTGGTGGGCGGCGGCTACATCGCGGTCGAGTTCGCCTCCATCTTCAACGGCATGGGCGCGCAGACCACCCAGGTCTACCGCGGCCCGCTGTTCCTGCGCGGTTTCGACCAGGCGGTGCGCGAGCACCTGCGCGATGAACTGGTCAAGAAGGGCATCGACCTGAAGTTCGACGCCGACGTGGCGCGCATCGACAAGCGCGCCGACGGCACCCTGGCCGCCACCCTCAAGGACGGCAGCGTGATCGAGACCGATTGCGTGTTCTACGCCACCGGCCGCCGGCCGATGCTGGACAACCTGGGCCTGGAGAACACCGGCGTCAAGCTGGATGAGAAGGGCTTCATCGCGGTGGACGACGAATACCGCACCAGCGAACCGTCGATCCTGGCGCTGGGCGACGTCATCGGCCGCGTGCCGCTGACGCCGGTGGCGCTGGCCGAGGGCATGGCGGTGGCGCGCCGCCTGTTCCGCCCCGAGGAATACCGCAAGGTCGACTACAAGCTGATCCCGACCGCCGTGTTCAGCCTGCCCAACATCGGCACCGTCGGCATGACCACCGAAGAGGCGCGCGCCGCCGGCCACACGGTCAAGCTGTTCGAAAGCCGCTTCCGCCCCATGAAGCTGACGCTGACCGAATCGCAGGAAAAGACCCTGATGAAGCTGATCGTCGACGCCGACACCGACAAGGTGCTGGGCGTGCACATGGTCGGCCCGGAAGCCGGCGAGATCGTGCAGGGCATCGCCATCGCGCTCAAGGCCGGCGCCACCAAGCGCGTGTTCGACGACACCATCGGCATCCACCCGACCGCGGCCGAAGAGTTCGTGACGCTGCGCACGCCGGTCGCCGGCTGAGGCGGTTGCCGGCCTGGCCGGGGCCGGCCTGGGGCGCCACGCCAGGCCGGCATGGCGCGCCGGCTACAGTCGTTCGATCATGGCGCGCGCCGCCGCCGGCGCGCGTTCCTTGGCGCCGTTGATGAAAAACGCGAATACATCGCGCGGGCGCGCCGCGGCGGCGGGCTTGCGCGCGTCCACCCGCGGCAGGTCGGCCGGGTCGCCGCCGCGCGCCCAGGTATTCAGGCGCTCTGCCCACGCATCCAGCACCTTGGGCGCATAGCCGGCCTTGAAGGCGGTGCTGGCGCGCATCAGCCGCGCGTAGACGAAATCGGCGCTGCGGTCGGCCAGCGACGGGAAGTCCTCGCTGTCGGTGTAGACCGTGGCCACGCCGTGGCGCCGCGCCAGCGCCAGGTAGGCCTGGCAGGCGAAGCTGGCGTGACGCACGTCCATCACGTGGCGCAGCGGCAGGCCGTCGACCTGGTCCGGCAGCAGCGCCAGGAAAGCGCCGAAGTCCTCGGCGTCGAACGCCTTGGTGGGCGCGAACTGCCACACGATCGGCCCCAGCTTGGGACCCAGTTCGGCGATGCCGCCGTGCACGAAGCGGTGCACGGATTCGCCGGCGCCGGCCAGCTCGCGCCGGTTGGTGGCGTAGCGCGAGGCCTTGAGCGAGAACACGAAATCATCGGGCGTTTCATCGCGCCATTTGGCGAAGGTGGCCGGCTTCTGGCTGCTGTAATAGGTGCCGTTGATCTCGATGGCGGTGAGCTGCCGGCTGGCGTATTCGAGCTCGCGCGCGTGCGGCAGGCCTTCGGGGTAGAAGGGGCCGCGCCACGGCGCGTAGGTCCAGCCGCCGATGCCGACGCGGATGGCGCCGGCGCGCGGGACGGCGGGGGAGGGATGTCGTGGTGGCATGGGCGGACCTTTCCTGGGACGTGTCGACAGTCAACGGCGCCGCGCGCGGGCCCTGCGGGCGGGGCGATCCGACCACTGTATCCCGGTACGGCCGCCACTCCCATCCGGCCACATTTAATTGCGGCGCGGCTGTTGTATCCGGGCCGCGCCGCGGGCCGTCGCCGCCCGCTCGGTGCGGCCTGCGGCGGGCGCGCAACACGCGCGTCGCGGCCGCGAGAAATCCCGCTGTTCCGATACAGATTTCAGATAACGTGGTGCATCTTCCCCCCCCACCACCGACCGGCCCGCGCCGGCGCATCATGCCCGACATCGCCAATCTCCTGACGTTCGCCCTGGTCGCCCTGGGCATGGTGCTCACGCCCGGGCCCAACATGATCTACCTGGTGTCGCGCTCGATTTCCCAAGGCCCCAAGGCCGGCCTGATTTCGCTGTCCGGCGTGGCGGTGGGTTTCGTCTTCTACGTGCTGTGCGCGGCCTTCGGCCTGACCGTGCTGCTGATGTCGGTGCCTTATGCCTACGATGCGCTGCGCTTCGGCGGCGCGTTTTACCTGCTGTACCTGGCCTGGCAGGCGGTGCGCCCGGGCGGCCGCTCGCCGTTCCAGGTGCGCGAGTTGCCGGCCAGCAGTGCGCGCACGCTGTTCACGATGGGCCTGGTGACCAATCTGCTCAATCCCAAGATCGCGGTGCTGTACGTGTCGCTGCTGCCGCAATTCATCCAACCCGACCACGGCAGCGTGTTCGCCCAGTCGCTCGCGCTGGGGTTGACGCAGGTGGCCATCAGCCTGTCGGTCAATGCCGCCATCGCCCTCATGGCCGGCTCCATCGCCGGTTTCCTGGCGGGCCGGCCGCTGTGGATCGCGATCCAGCGCTGGCTGATGGGCACCGTGCTGGCCGGCCTGGCCGTGCGCATGGCGCTGGATTCGCGCCGCTGAAACGGGGCGTTGCGCCACCGCGCCCTGGCGCTTCCGGTCTGCTGCACCCGGCAAGCCGTCGGCCACGGATCGGGGCCGTCGGGCCGCCGGCCGCGATTCAGGCGCGCAGCGCCGCCGCCAGCTTGCCCAACTGCCGGACCAGCGCCGGAAAGCGGTCGGCGCCGGTGTTGCCGTAGCCGATCACCAGGCCATTGTCCTGTGGCCGGGGGGCGATGGCGAAGGCCGACAGGGCATTGGGATTCATGCCAAGCCTGCGGGCCTGTTCGACGATGGCGCGGTCCGGCACCTCGGGCGGTAGCCGCACCGTCAGGTGCAGGCCGCTATGGCCGCCCAGCACTTCGTGATCGATGCCCAGGTGCTGTGCCAGCGCCTCGCGCAGGGCCGCCTGGCGCTCGCGGTACAGGCGCCGCATGCGGCCCAAGTGGCGCGAGAACTGGCCGTTTTCGATGAAGGCGGCCATGGTCAGTTGTTCCAGCCGGTGGCCGCCGCGCAGCATCTCGGTGATCGACGGCATGGCCGGTTCGGCGATCGCCTCGGGCAGCACCAGGAAGCCGAGCCGCAGCGCCGGGAACATGGTCTTGCTGAAGGTGCCGACATACAGCACCGGGGCGTCCGGCAGCAGTCCCTGCATCGCGGCGATGGGCTCGCCCTGGTGGCGGAATTCGCTGTCGTAGTCGTCTTCGATGATCCAGGCGCCAGCGCGGCGCGCCCGCGCCAGCAAGTCGAGCCGGCGCGCCAGCGACAGCACGGCGCCGGTCGGGTACTGGTGCGTCGGCGTGGTCTGGATCAGGCGCGGCGGCCGGGTGCGCCAGTCGTCCTCGGTAATGGCGATGCCGTCGCCGTCGACCCGCATCGCCACCACATTCAGGTCGCCAGCGTGGAAGGCGGACTTGGCGCCGCGGTAGCCGGGCTCCTCCAGCCAGGCGGTGTCGCCCGGATTGGTCAGCAGTTGCACGCATAGCGCCAGCGCGCCCTGTGCCCCCTCGGTGATGACAATGCGCGAGGCGTTGCAGCGCACGCCGCGCGATACCCGCAGATACTGGGCAATGGCTTCGCGCAGGGCCGGCTCGCCGGCCGGCGGGCCATAGGCGAGCGTGGCGGCGGGGGCGGCCTGCAGCGCCCGGTCCTGGGCCCGGCGCCAGGCATTGATGGGAAACTGCGTCAGCGCCGGCGTGCCGGGCGTGAGCGGCAGCGAGCCGTCGTTGGGGGCGCGCGTCGAGACGATGCGCGACAGCCGCGTGGCGGTGCGCAAGGCCGGCGCGTCGGCTGTGCCCGACTGTCCGGCCGCTTGCGCGGCGGCTTGCCGCAAGGCCTGTTTGGCGGCGCTGGCGGCGGCGGCCGACAAGGGCGCCACGCGGGTGCCCTGGCGGTCGGCGACGACATAGCCTTCGGCGGTCAGTTGCTCGTAGGCGATCAGCACCGTATTGCGCGAGATGTCCAGTTCGTCGGCCAGCACGCGCGAGGCCGGCAGCTTGCCGCCGGCGGGCAGTTGGCCCGCCAGGATGGCCTGCTTGAGCCGCTGGATAAGTTGGCGCTGGCGCGGCAGGGCACCCGGCCCGCGCGCCAGGGGGCTGGAGAGCAGGGCGGCTGGATCGGTCATGGCTCTATTAAATAAATGGAACGTGGTGCTTTTTATCATGCCACGCTTTGGCTATTGTGAGCCTGTGCCAGAGGGGGCCGGCGTCACGGCATTCCCCTGGCGGGCGTCCGTCGCTGGCGGCGGCGTCCCCAACCTGGAGAGGCCTCGCAGCATGCAACCCCGCGTCAACGCATTCGAACAACCCGTCGGCCCCGACCTGCCCGGCTGGACCCCGCGCCCGCGCCCGCCCGTGGCGCCCGCTAAGGGCCGATATTGCCGGCTGGAGCCGCTGTCGGCCGAGCGCCACGCGGCGGACCTGTATGCCGCTTTCAGCCAGGCGCCCGACGGCCGTGACTGGACCTACATGAGCGTCGGCCCGTTCGCCGACGCCGCCGCCTACCGCCAGTTCGCCGAGCAGGCGCAGGCCCATGCCGTCAGCGATCCCATGCACCATGCGGTCATCGACCTGGCCAGCGGCCGCGCGATCGGCTCGCTGTCGCTGATGCGCATCGACCCGGCCAACGGCGTGATCGAAGTCGGTTTCGTGGCGTTCTCGCCGCTGCTCAAGCGCACCCGTATCGCCACCGAGGCGCAGTTCCTGTTGATGCGCCGCGCCTTCGACGAGCTGGGCTACCGCCGCTACGAATGGAAGTGCGACAGCCTGAACGCGCCGTCGCGCGCCGCCGCCGCGCGGCTGGGTTTCCAGTTTGAAGGCATCTTCCGCCAGGCCACGGTCTACAAGGGCCGCAGCCGCGACACCGCCTGGTTCTCCATCATCGACAGTGAATGGCCGGCGCTGCGCGCCGCCTACGAAAGCTGGCTCGATCCCGCCAACTTCGACGCCGAAGGCAACCAGCGCCAGGGCCTGGCCGACCTGATCGCCCGGGAAAGGGCCGCGTGCGCCTGATCCCGGTTGCGCTGGCGCTGTTCTGGGGCTTGAACTGGCCGGCGGTCAAGATCGTGCTGTCGATCTGTCCGCCGTTCACCCTGCGGCTGCTGGGCCTGGGCAGCGGCGCCGTGCTGCTGCTGGTCCTGGCGCGCGCCAAGGGCTTGCCGCTATTGCCGCCGCGCGCCTCGTGGCGGGGCATCGTCATCGGCGGCATCCTGGCCGTGGCGGTGTTCAACCTGGCGGTGGCCTGGGCCCAGCTCAGCACCAGCACTTCGCGCGCCGCGGTGCTGACCTTCACCATGCCGATGATGTCGGCGCTGCTGGCCTGGGCCGTGCTGGGCGAACGGCTGGACCGCCGCCGCGGCCTGGCGCTGTTGTTGGGCGGGCTGGGCGTGGCGGTGCTGGCCTGGCCGGTGCTGCGCGCCATCTTCGCCGATCACGACCTGGCCGCCGCGCGCGGCCTGGCGTTTCCGCTCACCGCCGCCTTCGGGTGGGCCGCCGGCACGGTCTACCTGAAGCGCTGGCCGGTGATGGGACACCGCATCGTGGTGACGGCGTGGCAACTGGCGGTGGGCGCGGCCTGCGCGCTGGCCGGCGTGCTGCTGGCGGGCGAGACCTTTCCAACGCAGGGCTGGAGCCCGCGGGTGGCGGCAGCGCTGACGTTCCACATCGTGCTGGGCACGGCGGTGGCGTATTGGCTGTGGTTCGTGCTGAGCGAACGGGTCAGCGCCACGGTGGCGGCCCTGACCACGCTGATGGTGCCGGTGGTCGGCGTGCTGGGCGCGATGGCGCTGGTGGGCGATCGCCCCGCCGTGGCCGACTGGTGGGGCTTCGCGCTGGTGCTGGCGGGGGCGGCGCTGATCGTCTTGGACCTGGGGGGCCCGCCTCCGGCCTGAAGGGCCGGCCGGGCGGACGAGCGTGGTGCTTAATTACATTCGCGCAGTCGAGG
>NZ_JCBANN010000049.1:0-41798 GCF_059761975.1 Achromobacter sp. 46006 | reverse complement strand
GCCTGCGCATCCTGCCGTCCTCCACGCTCAAGGGCGAGGCCAACCTGCTGGTGTGCCCGAACGTGGACGCGGGCAACATCGCCTACAACCTGCTCAAGACGGCGGCCGGCGGCAACGTGGCGGTCGGCCCGATCCTGCTGGGCGCCAACGCGCCGGTGCACATCCTGACCTCCAGCTCGACCGTGCGCCGCATCATCAACATGACGGCCATGACGGTGCTGGACGCCAACCGCGTCGAAGGCTGATGGCGCCTGCGGCTGGCGCCCCGGGGCGCCGGCCAGGTGACCAACCGGGGGCAAGCCGCACGGCGAGCCTCATGGCAAAACGCCCGTTTCATCCGAAGATGAAGCGGGCGTTTTTCATTGGCGGCCAGGGCCGGCGGCGAAGCTCAGTTCGCGCTGGCCTTCCAGGTGCCGTCGGGCTGCTTGCAGAACCAGAACTTCCAGGTTTCGGTGGTGCTGGTGCGGGCGAAATCGCCTTCCAGCAGGCGACAGGTGCGGTCGCCGGTGGTGCTGGTCTGCAGCGGCGTGATCTTGGCGGTGATCGGCGCGGCCTTGCGCTTGGGCGTGCTGGACCAGTTGACGCTCTGGCCGTCGGCGGTGTTGTTCAGCGCGTCCGCCACGGCCTGCCGGAACGCGGGTTTGTCGGCCTTGGAAATCTGGGTGATGAGGGCATTGTTCAGCATCACGGCGGGGGCCGCCAGGGCCGGTCCGGAAGCGGCGCCGGCGACGAGTGCGAATGCGATGAGGCGGATGGTTTTCATTGCGGGGTCCCTCGTTGTTGTCGGGGCTGCGCGGGCAGCCTTTTGATGGTCAGGTACCGATGGTACGCGAAGCCCCCGCGTCTTGTCTTGACCAGCCGGCGGCACACGCCGGCGCGTTTGCGCGCGCACAAAAAAAAGCCGCCCGGAGGGCGGCCAAGGTACAACAAGGGGAGGGGTAAATCAGTGCGGCGGGCGCTCAGTTGGCGCTGTGGTAGACGCCGGCGAACGGCATGTCGTTGGGCTCGACGCCCGAGACCAGGCCGGCGGTCTTGGCGGCGGCCAGGTCGGCGCGCACCTGGGCGCGCGTCAGGCCGGATTGGGGGGCGCCATACACGCCCTGGAAGGGCATGTCGTTGGGTTCGACGTCCGAGACCAGGCCGGCGGCCCTGGCGGCTGCCAGCTCGGCCTGCACTTGGGCGCGGGTCGGGCCGTCATAGGGAGTGCCATAGACGCCCTGGAAGGGCATGTCGTTGGGTTCGACGTCCTGTGCGGCGTAAGCGCCGGCGCTCAGGGCGGCCAGGGACAGCAGCAGAGCAGAGGCAAGGGTCTTTTTCATGGTGAATCTCCGATTTCAGAAGGCTGGGCGCGAATCCGGCGGCCTGTCCGTCGTGGTTCGTTGTTGTTTCCCGATGGCTCAATAGTGCGCGCAATCGGAATACGTATAAACCCTGATATCGGTAAAAGATTTTTCCATGAATGGAAAGAAGTTGAGATTAATCGAAATTAGCCTCAGCCTATGGAATTAATAGTCGCGCCTGGCCTGATGGCATCGTTGCCGGCAAAGTCCGGCCATCCCCGCCAAAGCGACGTCCATGCGCGCCGGCCGCGATTCCCCGGGCCGGTCGGCCTGGATTGCGTCGTGAGCTTGTCCCGATGCGGGACCCGGTTCAATAATGCGGCGGCAGTTCGTCGCGCAGGCTGCGGAACGGCGCCGCGCCCTCGGGGGCCTGCTGGCGCAGGTCGGCCACCTCGCGCTGCAGCCGGTCGATCTGCTGCTGCTGGCGCACGATGATCTGGTTGAGTTGTTCCAGCAGGTCGTCGGCGAAACTGGCCTTGACCTCCAGGTCGAGCAAGCGGCGTTCGATGTCTTGCGAATTTTCCATGCGGGTATTAGAACCCATTCCCCGGGCAAGGAGTCCTGAGTGAGCGACCAACGACCACGCCGCGCGCCCTTGGCCCGCCCCCTTCTGCGCAGCCTGCTCGGCATGGCGCCGGCGGTGGCGGCGTTGGCGCAGCCGGAGCCGTCGCCATTGGCGCCAGTGGTGGTGAGCGGCACCCGCGTCGGCATGCCGGTGCTGGAGACGCCGGCCTCGGTGGACATCGTCGAGGGCGCGGCGATGCGCCGCGCGCGGCCGGGCATCAACCTGTCCGAAGGCCTGGCGGGCGTGCCGGGGCTGCAGATCCAGAACCGCCAGAACTATGCCCAGGACCTGCAGATCTCCAGCCGCGGTTTCGGCGCGCGTTCCACCTTCGGGGTGCGCGGCGTGCGGCTGTACGTGGACGGCATTCCGGCGACCATGCCCGACGGTCAGGGCCAGACCTCGAACATCGACATCGGCTCGCTCGACCGGGTGGAGGTGCTGCGCGGGCCGTTCTCGGCGCTGTACGGCAATTCGTCCGGCGGCGTGATCCTGGCCTACACCGAAGACGGCGCGGTGCCGCCCGAAATCGGCGCCTCGGCCTGGGCTGGCGGCGACCGCACCTGGCGCTACGGCGCCAAGGCCGCCGGCACGTCCGGCGACATGGACTACGTGCTGGACCTGTCGCGCATGACCACCGACGGCTTTCGCGACCACAGCGCCGCGCGCAAGAACCTGGGCAACGCCAAGCTGGGCGTGCAACTGGGCGACGCCAGCCGCCTGACGATCGTGGCCAACCGTGTCGACCTGACGGCCCAGGACCCGCTCGGCCTGACCTATGCGCAATTCCAGGACGCGCCGCGTAGCGCCGAGCTGGCGGCCCAGTACGACACGCGCAAGACCGTGCGCCAGACCCAGGGCGGGCTGGTCTACGAACGCCACGTCGACGGCGCCAACACGCTGCGCCTGATGCTGTACTACGGCCAGCGCGACACCACGCAGTTCCAGGCCATCCCGCCCGCGGCGCAGGCGGCGCCGACGCAGGCGGGCGGCGTCATCGACCTGCGGCGTCGCTATGGCGGCGCCGATCTGCGCTGGACCTCCGAGCTTGGGCCGGCGGCGCGGCCGCTGACGCTGGTCGGCGGCTTCTCGTACGACACGATGCGCGAGACCCGCAAGGGTTACCAGAACTATATCGGCGACGGCGCCAGCCGCCAGCTTGGCGTGCGGGGCGAGTTGCGGCGCGATGAAACCAACACGGTCTACAACGCCGACCCCTATCTGCAGGCGTCATGGCGCGCGGCGCCGCGCTGGACGCTCGATGCCGGCCTGCGCTACAGCACGGTGGCGTTCCGCTCGCGCGATCATTACCTCGCGCCGGGCAATGGCGATGACAGCGGCAGCGCACGCTATCGCCGCGCGCTGCCGGTGGCCGCGGTGCGCTACCAGGCCGATCCGCGGACCTCGTTGTACGCCTCGTACGGACGCGGCTTCGAGACCCCGACGCTCAATGAGCTGTCGTACCGGCCCGGCGGCCAGCCGGGCCTGAATTTCGCGCTGGCGCCAGCGCTCGGCACCCACGTCGAGGTCGGCGCCAAGACCGACCTGGCGGGCGGCCAACTGATCGCGGCCATGTTCCGCGTGTCGACCGATGATGAAATCGTCGCGGCCGGCAGCACGGGCGGCCGCGCCACCTTCCGCAACGCCGGACGCACGCGCCGCGACGGCGTGGAACTGGGCTGGTCCAACCGCTTTGCCGGCCACTGGCGGGCGCAACTGGCCTACACCTGGCTCGATGCCCGCTATCGCGACGATGGCGGCGGCGCCATCCGCGCCGGCAACCGCATCCCGGGGATTGCGGGGCAGTCTGCGTATGCCTCGCTGGCCTGGTCGCCGCCGCAGGGCTGGCAGGCTGGCATCGAGGCCCGCTACCTGAGCCGCCTGTATGCCGACGATGCCAACGATGCGGCCGCGCCGGGCTATGTGGTGGCCGCACTGTCCACGGGCTACGTGAAGCGGGTGGGGGCGTGGGAATTGAGCGCCTATGCGCGGGTCGACAACTTGTTCGACCGGCGCTATGCCGGGTCGGTCATCGTCAATGAGAGCAATGGCCGCTACTACGAGCCGGCGCCGGGACGCGGTCTTGGCATGGGGGTAGGGGCGACGTATCGCTTCTGAAAGCCTGGACGCCCCGCGCCGGCCGCGGGCGCGCATCGCCTGAAATGTCAGACCATGCCCGCATCGACGCCGCGACCGCCGCAGATAGAATCCGTAGGTCATTTTGGATAGGCGGAGTCGTGGATCGTGCAATGGCAGAAAGGGGCCAGACGAGCGCTGGCGCGGGTATTGATGCTGGTCGCGTTGGCGCCGGCGTTCGCCTACGGCCAGGCAACCCCTGCCAACGGCTGCTTTTCCCCGGCGGGCGCCAACGCGGTCCGATTGGAAATTCCGCCGTCGGTCACGTTCGATCTGGACAGGCAGTTGATCAACGGCGAATGGCTCTACCGAAGCCGCGTCTACGAATTCAACTATCGCTGCGTCCGGAACCGGGGAGGGTTGGCCCAGGTGGGATTGCGGACGCTGGCCGACTTCAGCTTGATCAGGCGAGCGCTGCGAGACACTGGCGTCCGACTGGACCTCATCATCAACGGCGACGTCAACAGATTTTGGAATCCCGACCCGTTCATCCTGGGCGGCAATGAAGACTATTTCTTTGGCGACCCGTATGCCGAAGATACCGGCGAGCGCACCCTTACCGTCTCGATGCTGCTGATCGTGGACAGGCAGGTCACCAGCCCGTTGCGCGTCTTCATGCCGTCGAGCACCGCCTTCAAACTGGTCAACGATCCTTGGGGCACCGCCGATCCGGGGATTTTCATCACCACTTCCTCGACGCGCTTCCAATATGTGCCGCGGTGCATTGGCGAGCTTGCCGTGGACAGCGTCGTGCCATTCGATACGGTGCTCAACACCGTCACTCAAAACGACAGGCTGCCGCAGACCAAGCCCTTCCAGGTGATCACACGCGTCAACCCGGCATGTCCCAATATTGATTCATTGATCCAACCAGCGGGCGCCAATGCAGATGATGTTTTCCACTTGCCTCTGGCGGTGTCGTTCGAGCCGCAGGGCGGCGAACGCATGGATTCCATGCAGCAAACGGTTTTCCTGAAGAATGCCGACGGCAAGGAAAACGGGTTGAAGTTGCGTATCACCAATGCCGCCGGCAATTATGTCCAGTTCGGCGCGCTGTTCGTCGATCGGCTGGGCATGCCTATTTCGCTGTCGGTGAACAACATCGCCGCGCCGCTGTTGAACACGACCTCGGTCACGCAGGCGTACACCGCGCACCTTGAGCGCGAACCGGCGATCGGGCTGTCGGTCGGCAAATACAACACCCAGGTGCTGGTCAAGGCAAGCTGGTACTGACCGGACTGGCCTGCAACGAGAGCAATGGCCGCTACGACGAGTCGGCGTCGGGACGGGCCGCAGCCTGTGACTGGGGCGGCTTGTCCCTATTGATGCCGCGAGCAGGTGTCAGACGTCGCGACACGCGCTCAATGTCAAAAATGTCGGACGGTTTGCCGGGGCAACAATCGGGCGTTGATCGATAGAATCGTTTCTTTTGGATCAGCCGGGAGCATTCATCGTGGCGGCAAAAAATAGGCGGGTCCGCGCCTGGCTTGCAGGCGTATTCACCGCCCTTTTACTCTTGCCTGGGGTAGGTCACACGCAAGCCACGGGGCGTGGATGCAGGTTGCTCGATGGCGGCAACATCGTAACGTTCAACCTGCCACCCTCGATCAGTTTCGGGCTCGACCAACAGTTCATTCCGGGCTTTCCCATTTACATCAGCAGTCCCTATGAATTCAGGTACCGCTGCACCAACATTCCCAACTTAAGGCGGCAGGCGGCCATTTCGATCCTGGGCGATTTCGGCCCGGTCCTGCAGGCCTTGCGAAATGCATCGTTGAGGCTGACGATCGTCTATGACAATATCGAAAAGGGGCAGTGGAGTCCGGATCCCGCGGCGCCAACCTTTGCGCCTTATTTCAGCGTCGATACCCCCTATGAGGGCGACTCAGGGGAGCGCCTTGGGCGCATCTTCCTGCTCCTGTACGCTGAAAGCCGCGTGACCAGGCCCTTGCGCGTGTTCTTGCCGCCCTCGTTCGCGTTCAAATTGATTGCCGACGAAACTGCCGGGGGCGATCCGGGCATCTTCCTCAATTCCAGCGCCTCGCGCTTCCAGTTCATCCCCTCCTGCGTAGGCTCGGTCAACGTCGACAACACGGTCACCTTCGACACCGTGCTGACCACGGCCAATTACAACGGCAAGTTGCCGCAGGCCAAGCCGTTCAATGTGACGACCCGCATGAATAGTCCCGCCTGCCCGGGATTGGAGGGGTTGACCAGCCCGCCATCCACCAGCAACCCCCTGGACGAGTTGTATCTACGCACGGCGGTGGCGTTCGTGCCACAAAGCGGTGAGCGTACCGATCTTCTGGATCAGACGATCTATCTGAAGAATGCCGACGGCCAGGAAAACGGCCTGAAGCTGACCATCACCAATCAGGCCAATCAGACGGTTACGCTTGGTGCGCTTCCTGCCGATGACCATGGCACATTCCCCTCCCGCTACAACGCCAATCTTGGGGGGCTCCTGCATGGCACCACGTTGTCGCAGACGCAGACGTATACCGCGCACCTGGAGCGAACCACCGCCGAATTGAAAACCGGCAAGTTCAGCACCCAGGTGCTGGTCAAGGTGACCTGGTTCTGATCGGCCGCGCCCGAAGGTTGCCTGGCGCGGTGCGAGAGCGGCTCAGCGCGCGGTTCCCGCGCCGTAGCAGAACCCATGGTCCTCGCAGTCCGCGCAGCCGGGCGCGGCGGTCACGGGCAGGCCGGCATATTCAAAGGCGGAATAGGCCAGGAATTTCTTCCATCGCAGGTTGTGGGTATTGCGCGCCACCAAACCTGGGTAATGCCGCGTCAGCAACGCGGTGACGTCTTCGCGGCCCCTCAGCCCAAGGTCGCGCCACAGGTGGTCCGGACGCAGGCAGGCGTGCGCCAGCACGCTGGTGACCAGCGGTGTAATGGCCGAGGCCGGGGTGCCGTAGACGCGCAACAGTGCGCGCAGCAGCAGGGTGAAACCTGGTTGTGGGTCGGCCATGCCGCTTGCGGCATAGGCGGGGTATTGCGCGCCCAGTTCGGCCAATGCCGGTTCCGCGCTGTCGAGCGCGCCGGGAAACAGGCTGTCCAGTGCCCGCGCCAGTTCGGCCGGCGCCAGGCCGCTGCGGGCCAGGTTGCGCTGCGTGAGGCTCTTGGCGATCACCGTGGCGAAAAAAACGGCGTCGGCATCGCCGGGGGGCGCATGGCGGAGCAGGCTGCGGGCCAGCGTTGCGGGGTCGGGGGAGGCGGGCTGGGCGGCCATGGTTGAAGTCCGGGCGGCGCAAAAGGGATGGCGCAAAAGGATCGAACGGATGCACAAATCGTTATTAGTCGAACTATATAACGAATGGGCGATTGACGGCGGCAGCCGGCGCCCACCTTGGCGCGTCACATCCGCCCTCGGGGGTATCATCGTGCCGCCTCCCACTATCAGGCCTGTCCGGATGTCCCGTTCCCTATCGCCCGCCATGACCCATCGCCTTTGCGCCGCCTTGCTGGCGCTGGCCGGCTTGTTCGCCGGCGCCGCGCCGCCAGCAGCGGCCAGCGACATTGGCGCGTTCATTGAGGCGGCGCGGCTGGGCCGCTACCCGCTGCGCGAACCCGAGCGCCGTGTCTGGGGCACCGAAAACGCTCGCGATGCCTTGCTGGTGGGGCAACTGGAGAACCGCCTGTTCCTGTACCGCTATCTGCGGCCGGGCGGCGTGGGTTCGCCGTCCGAGCTGGCTTTCCGCTCGCAGCCCATGGTGATCGACCCGGCGACCTGGCGCGCCGAGCGCGCGGAAGACGTCAATGTGACGGCGCCGCGCGAAGGCCAGGTTTTCTATTGGGTGACCTACACCTATCCCGGCGCCGGCGACGGGCGGGCCGACGGCTTCCTGGTAGAGGCGTCGGGGGCCGTGATCCGCGTGCAGGCGGACGCCGCCCGGGTGGTGGCGACGGCCGAGCAGCCCTGGGACGAGGTGCGTCGCGCCCAGGCGCTGGCCACGCTCAAGCCGGCGCTGCTGGCGTATCCGAGCCGACTGCCGACGTTTCCCTCGGACGTTCGTTTCGAGACGCGGACGGCGGCCGAAGTGCCAGCGGCGTTTCGCGCATTGCACCAGGCGGCGCGCGCCATCCCGCGCGCCAAGGCGGCCGAATTCGGCCGCGCGCTGGCGAACCTGCGGCGCTTCGTGCTGGAACACGACTACCGCGAGATCGACGCGGCGGGCAAGGACGCCGAGGTGCTGACCGCCCTGAACGACTACGGATTCTGGCTGGGCCAGTCGGGCCAGAGCGGCGAGCTGGCCGAGGCGGAGCGGGTGCTCGATGAGGTGCTGCGTCGCGA
Source organism: Achromobacter sp. 46006 (assembly GCF_059761975.1). Taxonomy (NCBI): domain Bacteria; kingdom Pseudomonadati; phylum Pseudomonadota; class Betaproteobacteria; order Burkholderiales; family Alcaligenaceae; genus Achromobacter; species Achromobacter sp. 46006. Next base: position 33,463 of record NZ_JCBANN010000049.1, on the reverse strand, counting down.
CCCGGCGCGCACGCCGGCTTACCTGAACCGCGCCGATGTGCGGATCAAGTTGCGTGACCGGCAGCGGGACCGGCGCGACTATTACGAGACGCTGGCGCGGGAGGACTTCCGCCAATACTGCTCGCGCCGCCTGGCGGCGGGCGAAGCGATGCCGGCGAACATAGCCGCCCGTATCGGCGCCGCCCTGGACGCCAAAGTTCTGGATGCCGCGGCATGCCGACCGCGGTTGGTGATTTTCGAGGCCATCCGCGCGGGCGACCTGGACGCGCTGCGCGCCGAACTACGCGGCGGCCTGGACCCGAGCGGCGTCAATGAATACGGCGTGTCGGCGCTCAGCGCCGCCACCTACGAGCGCCAGCTCGAAATGGTACAGGCGCTGCTGGCGGCTGGCGCCAAGATCGACGGCCCCAATAGTGGCGCGCCGCTGCTGGCTACCGCCTTGTCGCCGGCGGGGGGCGGCCGCCCAGCGGCCGAGCGCTACGCATTGGCCGACGCCTTGATCGCGGCGGGCGCTTCGCTGGAGGCGCCGGACGTGAATGGCACGCCGCTGCTGTTGTGGCGGGTGTCGTACTCCGCCTCGGACAAGGATACGCTCGACTATCTGCTGGCCAAGGGCGCCAACCCGAATGGCCGCGACAAGAGCGGTCGCTCGGTGCTGCACGCGGCCATGGGCAGCCCATCGAAGCTCTGGTTCGCCGACAAGCTGCTGGCCAAGGGCGCGGATATCAACGCTGTCTATATCCGCATGTACTACGGCGACCAGGCCATGTGGGAAACGCCGCTGCTGGAGGCGTTGCGCGAGTCGCCGGCTGGCGAGCTCACGTCGCGGCAGGCCGCGGTTCCGGTGTCCGAGCGCGTGGCGTACGCGCTGGCGCGCGGCGCCGACCCCACGGTGGGCGGTTATGGGCCCAAGAGTGGCGAGCGGCGCGCCGGGCTGGATGAAGCGCTGAGCCTGGCGGCGCGGCAGATGTCGCCCGAGCTGATAGACCGCCTGACGCAGGCCGCCGCCGGCAAGCCGCGCGCGCCGTTGACGGTGGCGCCGCTGTCGAGTTTGCTGCGGCAATGGAACGAGATAGAGAACCGCGCCGATGCCCAAGGCAATGGTCCGCAATGGGACGGCCTGCGCGCGCGCCTGCGCGCCACCGCCGAACGGCTGCTGGCGGCGGGCGTGCCGCTGGCGTATGACGGCAACCCCTCCGGCCTGACCCGCCGCGATGTCGCGCCGCTGTCACTGCCCTGGCTGCCCGACGATCTGTACCTGGCGTGGCTGCGGGCGGGCGCCAACCCGTCGGATCGCAGCGACGGCGACCTGCGGCTGCGCGGCGTGGTCGATGCCGACGCCCTGCCGCTGGTCATCATGCTGCGGCTGGGCAACGACGCCAAGGCGCGCATGCTGCTGGAGCACGACGCCGGCCTGTACGCCACGCCGGCGCGCTGCGGCATGGCCGTGGCCGACATGCTGGCCTGGAGCCTGAGCGACAACGGGCCGCTCGGGCCGGGGGCCGCGCGGGCCTTGCTGCAGGTACTGGATGGCGCGGCCAGGGCGCCGGCCTGCGACCTGGCCCAGGGCGCTCGGGTGCGGCCGTTCGTCGGGGTTAGCGCGCGTGAACTGGCGCAGCGCGTCGGCGTGACCTTGACGGTGAAGGCGCCAGGCTGACCCACAGGCCACGCCCGGCCAGCTTGCCTGCGCCACGCCCGCGGCCAGCAGCAGGCCCGGCAGCGAACAGACGCGGGTGCCGGGGCGCGTGAAGGGATCCTCGCCCTTGCGCTTGAAGAAACCGACGTGGCGGACGCCGCCGATAGCGCGGGCATGAAAAAAAACAGGCGCCTCGCGGCGCCTGTCTGTCGTCATCGGATGACGGGTCTTACATGGGGTGGCCCATGTTGACGTTCATGTTGTACAGCACCCAGGCCGAACCCCCGACGATGATGGCGATGATCATCACGGTGAAGACGAACGTGGCCAGGTTGTCGCGGGCCGATTTCGAGGCGCCCATGTGCAGGAAGTACACCAACTGCACCAGCAGTTGGAGCACGCACAGCGCCACCACGCCGATGATGGTGATGGTGTGGGACAGCGCGCCGCTCATCACCAGGCCGAACGAGCCGAAGGTGAGCAGGAGCGAAAGCACGAAACCGATGATGTAGGACTTCACGGTGCCGTGGTCGGCGGCGTGATCGTCGTGGCCGTGTGCGGCCGCAGCGGAGTGCGACATCAGAGGGCTCCCAGAAGATAGACGAAGGTGAAGACGCAGATCCAGACGATGTCCAGGAAGTGCCAGAACAGGCTCAGGCACGCCAGACGACGCTTGTTGATCGAGTCCAGGCCATGGCGGCGGATCATGTCGATCATGACGACGATCCAGATCAGGCCGAACGTCACGTGCAGGCCGTGCGTGCCGATCAGCGTGAAGAACGCCGACAGGTAGGCGCTGCGGCCGGGGCCCGCGCCTTCGGTGATCAGGTGATGGAATTCATAGACTTCCATCGCGATGAAGCCCGCGCCGAACAGGAACGTGACCATCAACCAGCCGATTGCGCGGCTCTTGTTGTTGGCGTGGACGTTCAGGTTGGCCATGCCGAAGGTGAAGCTCGAGAACAGCAGCAACAGGGTTTCGACCAGCACGAACTTCAGGTCGAACAGTTCCTTGCCGGTGGGGCCGCCCGCGGTGGCGTTGGCCAGCACCGCGAACGTCGCGAACAGCACTGAAAAGATCAGCAAGTCGCTCATGAGGTAGACCCAGAAACCGAAAACGGTCTTGGATCCATCGTCATGGTGCGCGTGATCGTCGTGACCCGCGTGGGGGTGAGTGGCTACGGCTTGAATCATGGCTCAGGCGGCCTTCTGCATTTTTTCAAAGTGGGCGTTTTCGATGCGTTCGACTTCCGCGGCCGGGACCCAGTAGTCGACGTCGCGGTCATAGGCGCGGACGATGAACGAACCGATCATGCCGACGAAACCGACGATCGACAGCCACCAGATGTGCCAGATCAGGGCAAAGCACATGACCAGGCCGAACGCGCCGATGAAGACGCCGGCGGCGGTGTTCTTCGGCATGTGGATGTCTTCGTACTTGGCCGGGCGCTTGTAGGCCTTGCCGTTCTGCTTGTCTTCCCAGAACTGGTCCAGTTCGTCGACGTGAGGAACGTGGGCGAAGTTGTAGAAAGGCGCGGGCGACGAGATCGACCATTCCAGGGTGCGGCCATCCCAGGGATCGCCGGTGATGTCCTGGTTCTGCTTGCGCTGGCGCACGGACACGAACACTTGCTGCAGCAGGAACCAGATGCCCAGCATGATCAGCGCGGCGCCGGCCAGCGCGACCAGCAGGTAGGGCTGCCATTCGGGGTTGTCGTAGTGGTTCAGGCGGCGCGTCATGCCCTTGAAGCCCAGGATGTACAGGGGCATGAAGGCCAGGAAGAAGCCGACGAACCAGCAGTAGAACGAGTAGCGGCCCAGGCGTTCGTTCAGCTTGAAGCCGAAGGCCTTGGGGAACCAGTAGGTCATGCCGGCGATACACCCGAACACCACGCCACCGATGATGGTGTTGTGGAAGTGGGCGATCAGGAACAGGCTGTTGTGCAGCACGAACGACACGCCGGGGATGGCCAGCATCACGCCGGTCATGCCGCCGATGACGAACACCAGCATGAAGCCCAGCGTCCACAGCACCGGCGTGGTGATGCGCAGGCGACCGCGGTAGATGGTGAACAGCCAGTTGAAGATCTTCGCGCCCGTCGGGATCGAGATGATCATTGTGGCAATGCCGAAGAACGCGTTGACGTTGGCCCCCGCGCCCATGGTGAAGAAGTGGTGCAGCCAGACCAGGAACGACAGCACGCCGATGGCGGCCGTGGCGTAGACCATGGACTTGTAGCCGAACAGGGTCTTGCGGGCGAACGTGGCGACCACTTCGGAGTACACGCCGAAGGCCGGCAGCACCAGGATGTAGACCTCGGGGTGGCCCCAGATCCAGATCAGGTTCACGTACATCATGACGTTGCCGCCCATGTCGTTCGTGAAGAAGTGCGTGCCCAGGTAGCGGTCCATCGTCAGCAGCGCCAGCGTGGCGGCCAGCACCGGGAAGGCGGCCACGATCAGGACGTTGGTGACCAGCGAGGTCCAGGTGAAGATCGGCATCTTCATCAGGGTCATGCCCGGCGCGCGCATGCGCAGGATGGTGACGATGAAGTTGATGCCGCTTAGTGTTGTTCCCAACCCGGATATCTGCAACGCCCAGATGTAGTAATCCACCCCGACACTTGGGCTGTAGTCGAGCCCGGACAGCGGCGGATAGGCGAGCCAGCCGGTCGCGGCGAATTCACCGACGAACAGCGAGATCATCATCAGCGCGACGCCGGCGCCGAACAGCCAGAAGCTCAGCGAGTTCAGGAACGGGTAGGCCACGTCGCGGGCGCCGATCTGCAGCGGCACCACGATGTTCATCAGCCCGGTGATGAAGGGCATCGCCATGAAGAAAATCATGATGACGCCGTGGGCGGTGAAGATCTGGTCGTAGTGGTGCGGTGGCAGGAAGCCGGCCGAGTCGGACGAGGCCACGGCCAACTGGGTGCGCATCATGATGGCGTCGGCGAAGCCGCGCAGCAGCATGATCAGCGCGACGATGATGTACATCACGCCGATGCGCTTGTGGTCGACGGAGGTGAGCCATTCCGTCCAGAGGTACTTCCACTTGCGGAAGTAGGTGATGGCGCCGAAGACCGCTAGGCCTCCCAGGCACACGGCGGCCAGCGTGACCATGACGATGGGTTCATGGTACGGAATGGCCTCGAGGGTGAGTTTCCCGAGCATTATTGAGTCAATCCTGCAACAAGATTATTCGACGTGGGGGTGCACGTGGCGTCTTCGACGCCGGCCATCTTGGACATGGTGCTGCCCAGGATGTAGTCGAACATGGACGGCGGCACCGAGGCGTACTTGGCGACCGGGTTGTGTTCGCTGCGCTTGGTCAGTTCCTGGTAGACCGCCGGGGTCAGGGCGGTGCCGGAAGCCTTGGCTTCCTTGACCCAGTTGTCGAAACCTTCCTGCGACGTGGCGATGGCCTTGAAGCGCATGCCGGAGAAGCCGGCGCCGCTGTAGTTGGCCGAGATGCCGGCGTAGGTGCCGGGTTCGCGCGCGTTCAGGTGCAGCTTGGTCTCCATGCCGGCCATCGAGTAGATCTGGCTGCCAAGCTGGGGAATGAAGAACGAGTTCATGACCGAGGCCGAGGTGATCCGGAAATTGACCGGGACGTCGACCGGGAAGGCGATCTCGTTGACCGTGGCGATGTCGTACTCGGGGTAGATGAACAGCCACTTCCAATCCAGCGACACCACCTCGATGGTGACCGGCTTGTGCTCGGAGACGAGCGGCTTGTAGGGATCGAGCGCGTGGGTGGAGCGCCAGGTGATCACGGCCAGGATCGCCACGATGATACACGGGATGGTCCAGACCACGATTTCGATCGCCGTGGAGTGGGCCCACTTGGGCTGGTAGTCGGCTTTGGTATTGGATGCGCGGTATTTCCAGGCAAACGTCAGGACCATGATGATGACCGGGATCACCACCAGGAGCATCAGACCGGTTGCCGTGAACAGCAGGGTCTTTTCCTGAGCGCCAATGTCTCCCTTGGGGGAGAGGATTTCCATGTTGCAGCCGCCAAGCAGCATGACCGCGCCGACGCCAAAAATGCGCGTAAGGGTCGCAAGGAGGGGGTGTTTCACGTACAGCCTTGGATGGAAGGTGGGAAATGCTGCGGAGCAGCAGACTGGAATGCTGCTAGGCAGCAACGTCCATCCTATCGGTTTGACCTGGGTCAAGCGTGCGACGAATGGTCGCATTGCCCTGGGCGCTTTTGCCCTCAATGCGGCTGGTTAAGGGTTTTCCCAGGCGGGAGAAGGCTTTACGGTGAAGGCTGGGGTGCGACGATATGTCGCACCTGCACAAGACGAGATTGTTGCGAAGTGTGGCGTCCGCGCCAATCAGTCGACCAGGACCTCGCGTTCCGGCCCCGGTTTCTTGGCCAGCTTGCGCTGCAGGGAACGCCGGTGCATGCCCAGCAGGCGGGCGGCGGCCGAGACGTTGCCACCGGTTTCGTGCAGGGCCTGGTGGATATGCTCCCATTCCAGGCGGTGCAGCGGCGTCATGGTGCTTTCGATCGTAACGCTTTCCGGCTTCACCAGGCCCAGGGTGCGCAGGATCATCGGCGCGGTGGCGGGCTTGGGCAGGTAGTCGTCGGCGCCGCGCTTGATGGCCTCGACGGCGGTGGCCACGCTGGCGTAGCCGGTGACCAGCAGGATACGCATGTCGGCGCGCAAGGCGCGCAGGGGGCGGATCAGGGTCAGGCCGGAGTCCTCGCCCAGCCGCAGGTCGACCAGCGCGAAGGCCGGGCGGATCTCTTCGGCCACGCGCAGCGCCTCGGCGATGCCGGTGGCGGTTCGGGTTTCGAGGCCGCGGCGCGACAGGCTGCGCTGCAGGGTGCGCACGTAGAGCTCGTCGTCGTCGATCAGCAGGCCAAGGTCGGTGGGATTCAACATATCAGGTCCCGGGAGTGCCGAGAGGCAAATAAAAACGGATGCGGGTGCCGCCGCCATCGGCGGCCGTCATGGTCATTTCGCCGCCCAACTGTTCGACGGTGGCGTGCGACAGGGCCAGGCCGACGCCCAGGCCGCCCGGCTTGCCGCTGTTGAACAGGCTGGTGGCCGGCAGCAGCGTATGGTCGGGGTCGAAGCCGCCGCCATAGTCGCGCACTTCGCCGCGCAGGGCGCCGTAGCCGTATTCCAGATGCAGGTCCACGCGCGGCTCGTTGGCGGCTTCGCCGGCATCGGCAGCGTTGTTCAGCAGGGCCTGCAGCAGGTGGGCGATGGCCGGATCGACCCGCAGGCTGGCGGGCAGCGTGCCCGACCGGCGCAGGTCGATGGTCGGCCGGATCAGGCGCCATTGCCCCACCACGCGCACCAGGTCCACGGCGGTTGGGACCGCCAGATTGCGAATCCGTTCCCGGCACAGGGCCAGCAGTTGGCTGAGCGTGGCGACGTCCTGCTTGAGGTCGGGCTCCTTGACCTCGGCGGCGATCTCGTCGGCCAGCAGGGTCATGGTGGCCAGCGGGGTGTTCAGTTCGTGCGCCATGGCGGCGGCGTGGGTGGCCAGGGCGACGATGCCCTCGTTGCGGGTGAAGCGCTCGCGCAGCCGCGCCAGTTCGCGCTCGCGCGCCCGCAGGTCGGCCGCCAGGCGGGTAGTGAACACCAGCACCACCACCACGGAAATCAGGAAGTTGGCGCCCAGCCCCCATAGCAGCAGGGTGTGGGTGTTGAGGTCGCCGCGCAGCGGCTGGCCGAATAGGGCGGCGGCAAAGTAGCCGGAGATGCCCGCCAGGGCCGCCGCCAGCGCCCAGTTGCGCGGCAATGCCAGGGCGGCCAGGGCGGTGAGGATCAGGAACATCATGCCGAACGGATTGCTCAGGCCGCCGCTCCAGCCGACCATCCAGGCCAGCACCGCCATGTCCACCAGCAGGTGGCCGAAGGCGGTGGCGTGGGACAGGTCGCGGCTGTGGCGCAGCCGCAGGCTGGCGTAGACGTTGAAGCCGATCAGCACGCCCACGCCGATCCACAGCGGTTCCAGCGGCAGGGCCAGGCCTAGCACGGCGCTGGCCACCAGGATGGTGGCGGCCTGGCCCGCGATGGCGAGCCAGCGCAGGCTGCAGAGGGTACGCAGGAAGGAGAAGGCGGAACTACCGGGCATTATCCAGACACAGGGTTGCCGGTCTATCGCCGGCGGATAGGGCGCCCGGCTGCGCGGAACGCTGGCATCCGGGGCGGCGTGGGGCGCCGCGCTGCCGCCGGGCCCCGCGAGGCCGCCGGCGGCGGATGTGTGCAGGCATTGTATGAGGAATCAGGGCGCACCGCAGATTGCGGTGCGTCCCTGTTATTGGATGTCGGACGTGCCGCTATGGGCCATCGTGACGGGCGGGTAGCTTTCCTGGCCGGATGCCATCTGCCCTTGCATCTCGGCGATCCGCAGGTCCTGCCTGACCTGGGCGCGGCTTTCCCCCGGGCCGTTCGAGGCGATGGCGGGCGGGTAGTCTTCCTGGCCGAAGGAGTATTGCCCGTCGGCCTTGGACTGGGCGAGTTCGGCATTCACCTGGTCGGCGGTCTTGGCTGCGGGGGCCGGGTAGCTGACGCTCCAGTCGCCATAGAGGTTGCGCTTGTATTGCGCGGTGGGGACGGTGGTATGGGGGGGTTGGGCTTGCGCGGCCGTGGCGGCGGTCAGGCCGGCGCAGAGCAACAGAGTGACGGTCAAGGTCTTCATGAAACGCTCCTGGCAATCAAAGCAAACGGCCCGAGGACAGGCCGCGCCGTCGTCCCCGTTGCGGCATGGGGGCGATTTCCTGGGATGCGGCGGATGCGCGGAGAAACGGCGCGCCCGGTGTTATAGATTCGACCGGGCGCGCATCCTGGCGTTGCAGAAAACCAGGGTTGTCGTCCAAACAACTATTTCAAGCTTGAAATACAGGTGTCAAAGCGCTTGCGATGACGGGTTCGCCATCGATCAATGCCCGTGCTTGGCGGCCGGCGCCGCCCCGCCCGCCAGTGGGCGGGCCTCGGCCGTCACCGGCACGCGCCGCTGCTTGCCGTCGGCGTCCTGCACCAGCAGCGTCAGGGCCACGGGGTCGCCCACGGAGATCTGTTTTGCCAGGTCGATCAGCATGACGTGATAGCCCCCCGGCTTGAGTTCCACCGGCTTGCCGGCGGGCAGTTCGATGGCGGGCACCTGGCGCATCTTCATGACGTTGTCCTGCATCGCCATTTCGTGCACCTCGACGTGCTTGGCGGCGCTGGATTCGACGCCGACCAGGCGCGCCGGGGTGGCCGATGTCAGGCGCATGAAGACGCCGGTGGCGTGCTGGTCGGGCACGGTGGCGCGGACCCAGGCGTCCTCGACCTTGAGCGTGGCGTCCTGTGCCGTGGCCGGTGCGCTGGCCAGCAGCAGGACGCCCAGGGCGAAGGCGGAAGCAAGGGATTTGAAGGGGGTCGTGATCATTGGGAATTCCTTTGGATGTGGCGGGAGGTCAGAGCACGGTGCGCAGGTCGGCGGCGCATTCCTCGGCGCTCTGCTGGTGGCGCAGGGCCAGGCGCAACTTGCCCTGGGCATCGATGACGTAGGTCAGCGCGGTGTGGTCCATGGTGTAGGACGAGCCGGTCGGCACCTTCTGGTAGAACACCTTGAAGGATTGCGCGGCCGCGCGGGTCTGCTCGGCATCGCCGCGCAGACCCACGAACGCGGGGTCGAAGGCCTGCATGTAGGCGCGCAGGATGTCCGGCGTGTCGCGTTCCGGGTCCACGGTGATGAACAGCACTTGCAGCCCGGCGGCGTCGGCGCCCAGCAGGCTTTTGATTTCCAGCGCGCGGGTCAGCGCGGTGGGGCAGATATCGGGGCATTGGGTGAAGCCGAAGAACAGCATCACGGTCTTGCCGCGATAGTCGGCCAGTTGGCGCGGATTGCCTTGCGTGTCGCGCAACTGGAAATCGCCGGTGGGCATGCTGGACAGATCCATGCCATTGATCTTGGGGGCGTCGGGGCCGCAGCCGGCCAGGGGCAGCAGGGCCAGGGCCGACAGCAGGCGGCGCCGATGACGGTCGGGCGCCGACGGCGCGCCCGGGGGGGCGCGCAGGGGAAGAGCATGCATTGAAGCCTCGTTGCTTGACGGTTCGCACGGGCGCGGCGGAGCCGCGCGGGAGGGCGGAGTCAGGCCTTGCGAGGCGGGGCGCGCGAGCCCAGCGGCGGCCCTTGGGCCGGCTGCGTGGGGAGTCCGGCCGGAACGGCGGCGTGCAGGGGCGCGGGCCCGGCAGCGGCGAGCGCCAGCGGCGCGAGGAACGGGGCGGGGGCGGGCGTGAGGTGCGCCAGCAGCCCGAAAGGGCATTGCGCGCCGGTCTCGGCGCCGGAGTGGGAGCCGGCGTCGCGCTTGCCCGCTGGCGCCAGCGCCAGCCGCAGCGCGGACAGGTCGCCGGCGGCCGAGCAGAAGGTGACTTCGATGCGGCCATCGTGCAGCGCGCGGGCGTCGGGCATATACCCCTGCGGCACCGCGGCGCGCAGCAGCACCGCCACGAACGCCAGCCACAGCACGACCCGGACGCACAGGGCGCCGCGGGTTTGCGGGGGGCGGATCGGGGCGGACATGGCGCGATTGTAGGCCCAGTGATGGCGGGCGCGCTTCAGGTGTCGGGATCCAGGCGTCGGACCAGGGCGATATAGCGGCGCCGGGCCTGGTCCGCGGGCAGGCCGGCCAGCAGGCGCCAGGCGGCCAGTTCGATCTGGTTGCGCAACGAGGCGTCTGGGCTGTCCTGTGGCGGAGCATCGCCCCGCCGCGCCTGTTGCTCGTAGGCATACAGGCGGATGGCAACGCTCAGGGAGGGGGGCTGCGGCAGGGCGCGCAATTCGATCACCGCGGCTTCGAACGAGTCCTGCAGCGCGTCGGCCGGGATGGCCAGGGTGTCCGGGTCCATGGCGTCGCCCTCGGGTTCCAGGCCGCTGGCGACGGCCAGCCGCCGCCACAGGGCATCGACGGCGGCCGGCTCGGCAGCCTGCGACGTGATCCTGGCGATGCTGTTGTTGCGCAGGCGCAGCGTGTGGGTGGCGGCGCCATGGCCGAGGGCGGCGCCGTCGCGCACCTGAAAAGCCAGCGGCAGCGCGAAGCCGCGCCCGGCCGGCGCCGGCGGGCCGACGCTGGCGACCGTGAAGGTATTGCGCGAATAGTCCATCACCCGCGAGAACAGGTCGATCAATCCGCCGCGCCCCTGGTAGACGCCGCTCAGGGGATTGTCGCCGCCTTCCTGCCAGACGACGTCTTCCGCGAACAGCGGGAACAGGGCTTCGAAGCGGCCCGCCAGCATCGCCTCGCGGTATTGGCCCAGCAGGTGTTCGACCTGGTCCGCGTTCATGGCGGCGGCGCGGCCCGCCCGCGCGGGGGCGGGGGATCTGTCCATGAACTGCAGGACGTCGGCGGCGACCCGGTCGCGGTCGTTGTCCACGCAGATCATGTGATAGCTGTTGTCCAGCAGCACCAGCCGGCTGTCGGGGATGGCGCCGGCCAGGAAGCGGGCCGATCGCACCGAGGTCAGTTCGTCCTCGTGGGCGTGGATGATCAGGCTGGGGCAGGCGATGGCGTCGAGGCCGCGCCGCACCATCCGGCGCAGGCGATCGACCTCGCGGATGCACGCCAGCGGCACCCAGCGGTAATGGAAATTCTCGCCGCGCTCGAACTTGGCCTTGACGATGGAGCGCACCAATTCATTCTTGATGCCGTAGGGTTCTTCTTCCTCGACCCGCATGCGCGCCGCCAGGCCGGGGATGCGGTAGACCAGCCTGCGCAGGCCGCGGTACCAGGGCGTGCTCCAGCCGTCGATGAAGACGGGCGCGGCCAGGCTCACCAGCTTGCCCTGGCGGTGATCGACGCGTTTGCACAGCTCCACCGCCAGCAGCGCGCCCAGGCACATGCCGATCACGTGCAGGGTGTCGTGGCGCGCGGCCACTTCGCGGTAGCGGGCGACGACGGCCTCGATCCAGTCCTCGGCGCGCACCGGCAGCAGGTCTTCGGGCGTGGTGCCGTGGCCGGGCAGCGTCAGCGTGTGCGTTTCGATGCCGGCGCGCTTGAGGATCTTGTGCAGCGAGCCCAGGTCGTATTGGGTGCCGCCCAGTCCATGGATGAGCAGGGCGCCCGTGCTAGCGGACATCTGCCTGCTCGATGTCGCCGAGACGCCACATGCCCGCCACCACGGCCACGCTGCCGTCGAAATCCGCCAGCGGCGAGCCGCGGTCGCTGACCACGCGCCAGCCGCCGTCGGCATGCGCCACGCGGAACAGCAATGGCGTGCGGTCCTGGGCGCCGGCTCGGCGCGCGGCCCAGTGCAGCGTCAGGCGCGCGCGGTCGTCGGGATGCGCCTGGGCCAGCAGGGCATCCAGGCTGGCCAGCGCGGCGGCCTGCCTGCCGAAGGCGCCCTGCACGTCGCCGGCCAGTTCGAGCGAACCGTCGAACGGGCTGTAGCGGTACATCAGTTGGTGGCTGCCCGCCAGCGCCAGGTCGAAGCGGCCGCGCCATTGCTCGGCATTCTCGAGTTCCTGCGCGCGGGCGCCGCGCAGGGTGTTGACCAGCAGGATCAGCAGCGCGGTGACCACCAGGTAGACCTGGGTGGCCAGTAGTACGTGCCAGGGATCTGCGGCCTCGATAAAGGGGCCTTCGCCCTGCGCGCTCTGGTACAGCGCCATCAGGGTCAAGGTGACGACCGCGAGGGTGCCGCCCAGCGGCCCCCATACCAGGGCCGCCAGCACCGCGAACACCAACGGCAGATAGGTCAGTTCGAAGGTGACGACATAGGGCAGATTCCTGATCATGTCGCCGTCGAAGGTCATGAAGGTCGACACGATCAGGCCCGCATAGGCGCTCACGCCCAGCACCAGGTCGCGCATGCGCGGACCGCCCGAGCGGCGCGGACGGAATTGGGCCCAGACCGTCAGGGCCGGCGCCAGGATCAGGATGCCGGCCAGGTAGGCCGCGACCCAGGTGCGCAGCCGGACCAGGGCGTCGCTGGCCTGCGTCAGCCAGAGCCAGCCGCCGCCCAGCAGCGCCGAAAGCGCGGCGCCGGCCACCGCGCCGGCCAGCAGTGCCGCCACCAGCCCCAGTCCGCCTTCGCGCGGCGCCAGGCGCCGGACCGTCCAGGCCGCCAGCAGACTGGACAGGCTGGCGTTGATGGCGAAGACCAGCGCCGTGGCGGGCTGGCCGCGGGTGAAGCTGGTGAGCGCCAGTTGGGCGCAGAAGAAGGCGGCCAGCAGCAGCGGCCAGTTGCGGCGCCGGGTCAGCAGGTAGGCGCCCACGGCCACGCCTGGCGGCAGCCAGACGAACACGGCGTGGCTGACCGGATCGTTGAGCAGGCGCGAGAACACCCCGCACAGCAGGTACGGGATGGCCCATAGCAGGCAGTACAGGTTTCTTCGCGGTGCTTGGGGCATTCCCATATGGTTCCTTGCAGGCGCAGTGGCACGGGGCGAGCGGGGGCTCGCGGCGATCAGCGGGTTATACACGGCCTGGCCCGGTCCGCGAAAGTTGGCGCGGACGCACGCCTTTCGAAAATCTTGGTACCCTTGGACGCAGTCGATCCCACTCCGTTCCAGGCTTCAGTGCTTTCCTTGCCCGCCCAGACCCTGTCCCTTCCCGCTTCCGCCGCCGTTTCCGGGTTCGCCCGGGCATGCCCGCCCGCCAGCGGCATCCTCCGGCGGGTCCGGTTGGCGTTGCTGATCGTGGTGCTGGCATTGCTGACGGCCTGCGGCACCACGCCCAAGGTCCAGCCCGGCTATTACCGGGTGCAGTCGGGCGATACGCTGACCCAGATCGCCCGCAAGCACGGCACCAGCGTATCCAACCTGGCGCGCTGGAACAAGTTGACGAACACCAATGCCATCGAGGTTGGCCAGATGCTGCGGGTGGCGCCGCCTGCCGGCCAGGCCAGCGGTTCGGCGCGGCCCAAGTCGCGTCCCAAGGCCTCGGGCGGATCACGGGCGTCGGCGAGTTCCATGGGCAAGCGGCGCACCGCGCCGCCGGGGGCGATCTCGCTGGTGTGGCCGGCGCAGGGCAAGGTGACGCGCGGCTATGACGGGTCGGGCTCGAACGGCATCGTCATCTCCAACGCCCTGGGCACGCCGGTGGTGGCCGCCGCCGCCGGGACCGTCGCCTATTCCGGCAGCGGCCTGCGCGGCTATGGGCATCTGGTGATCGTCAAGCACAACGCCAGCTTCCTCAGCATCTATGCGCATAACCACAAGCTGCTGGTCAAGGAAGGCCAGCGGGTGAGCCAGGGCCAGAAAATCGCCGAAATGGGCAACAGCGACAGCAAGCAGGTCGGGCTGTATTTCGAGCTGCGCTACGACGGCCAGGCGGTCGATCCGGCGGGCTCGTTGCCCGGAAAGTAGAAAGAGCCCCCACGCGGCGCGCGCGTTGCGCGCTTGCTGCCCCCCGAGGGGGCTGCCCGGCCTTCGGGCGGCCGGGCGGCCGGGCGGCTATTTTTTTGCGGCGGTGTTGGAAGAAGGGGCGGGCGCGCCGCCTCAACCGATTTGGCTGGTGTCCTGCGTCAGGGTCGAGATGAATGCCGCGGTGCGCGGGTCGCGCGGCCGGGTGAAGAGGTCGCGCGAGGCGCCGGCTTCGACCACGTTGCCATCGAGCAGGAACACCGCTTCGCGCGAGACGCTGGCGGCCAGGCGCAGGTCGTGCGTGGCCATGAGCATGGTCATGCCTTCGGCGGCCAACTGGCGCAGTACGTCCACCACCTCGGCCGCCAGGCCGGGGTCGAGCGCCGAGGTCGGCTCGTCGCACAGCAATACGCGGGGGGCGGGCGCCAGGGCGCGGGCGATGGCCACGCGCTGCTGCTGGCCGCCCGACAGGTTGGCGGGCCAGGCCTCGGCCTTATCCAGCATGTTGACCTTGCGCAGCAGTTCCTCGGCGCGCGCGCGGGCCCGGTCGGCGGGCCATTTCTGCACGGTCACCAACCCTTCCATCACATTGCCGATGACGGTCTGGTGCGGGAACAACTGGAAGTTCTGGAACACCATGCCGGTCTGCATGCGCACCCGCTGCACCTGGTCGCGCGTGAGCTTTTCGCCGGGCTCGAACTCGATCCGCTCGGGGCCGATCTCGAGGGTACCGCGATCGGGCACTTCCAGCAGGTTGACGCAGCGCAGCAGCGTGCTCTTGCCGCTGCCGGACGGGCCGATCAGGGCGGTGACGCTGCCTTCGGCGATGGCCACGTCGACCTGCTTGAGCACCAGGTTGCCGCCAAAGGACTTCTCGATCTTTTCCAGGCGGATCATCGGTTCTTCTCGGAAAACACCGCGTGCTGGCCGAAGCGCCGTTCCAGGCGCACCTGGGCGGCGGACAGCACCGAACTGAACACCAGGTAGATCAGCGCGGCCTCGGTGTACAGGATCAGCGGTTCATACGTGACGGCGGCGATGCGCTGGGCCGCCTGGAAGATCTCGGGCACCGTCAGCACGGCGGCCAGCGAGGTGTCCTTGACCAGGGCGATGAAGGAATTCGACAGCGGCGGCACCGCCACCCGCGCGGCCTGCGGCAGCACGGTGCGGCGCAGCGCCTGGGCGCGCGTCATGCTCAGCGAATAGGCCGCTTCCCACTGGCCGCGGGAGATCGACTCGATGGCGCCGCGGATCACTTCGGAGTTGTAGGCGCCGACGTTCAGGGTGAAGCCGATCAGCGCCGCCGGCAGCGGGTCGAGCACCACGCCGACGCTGGGCAGGCCGTAGAAGATCACGAACAACTGCACCAGCAGCGGCGTGCCGCGAATCAGCCAGACGTAGAAGCGCACCAGCGCCACCAGCGGCGCCGGCCCGAACAGCCGGATCAGCGCCACCACGAAGGCCAGCGCCAGGCCGAGCGCGAACGACATCAGCGTCAGCGGCACGGTGAACACCAGCCCGGCGTGCAGCAGCGGCCAGAACGAGTCCGCCATCAGTTGCACCCAGGCTGGCACCGCCAGGGCGTCAAGCTGGGCCAGGACCCAGTCGGGCAGGACGTTGTGCAGCCAGTCGGGAAGCGTCATGGCGTAGGCGGCTTATTGCTGTGCCGACAGGTCCGTGCCGAAGTACTTGACCGAGATGGTCTTGTAGGTGCCGTCGGCCTTGATGTCGGCCAGCGCCTTGTTGATGGCGGCCACCAGTTCGGGGTTGTTCTTGCGCAGCAGCACGCCGGAATTGCTGAACTCGGCGGCCTTGTCGGTGGCGGCGATCCTGACCTTGGCGTTGGGCTTGTGCTTCTTGAAGTCCAGGAACGACAGGTTGTCGTTGACGGTGGCCTCGACGCGGCCCGAGGTCAGCAGGTCGATGGCTTCGTTGAAGCCCTGCACCGCGACCACTTCCGCGCCGTGGCTCTGCGCCAGCTTGCCGAAGTTGCTGGTGAGCGTGTTGGCGGATTTTTTGCCCTTCAGGTCGGCGAACGACTTGATGGTGGTGTTGTCGTCGCGCACGATCAGCACCGCGGCCGACGAGATGTAGGGATCGGAGAAGTCGTACTTGGCGCGGCGCGCGTCGGTGATGCCGACCTGGTTGATGACGGCATCGTAGCGCTTGGCGTCGAGCCCGGCGATCAGGCCGTCCCACTTGCCTTCGATGAATTCGGCCTTGACGCCCAGGCGCTTGGCGATGGCGCGTCCAATATCGACGTCAAAACCGGTAAGCTGCCCGGATGCGTCGTGGTAGGTGAAGGGAGCGTAGGTGCCTTCGGTGCCGATCTTGAACACGCCGGCGGACTTGATCTGGTCCAGCCCCGACTGGGCGTGGGCGGCGGACAGGGCGGCGGCCTGGACCAGGCCGGCGATGAACAACGAGCGCAAGAGTTTCATGGCAATGCTCCACGGATGAGAGATCACTGCGGAAGGGCCGCGCGGATCGTGCCGCCTTCCGGTGTAGCCGCACTCTAACAACGCGCCTATTTTTCCACAAAGCATAAGGAATAGTAAAAATATAGCGGCAAGTCATATGCGGTATTCGCGCCCCGGGCCGCCCGGCCCGGGGTTCATCCAGGTGGTATCCAGATGGAGACAGGCGTGCAACTACAGTGGAACAGGCGGGCTTTCATGATGGCGGCGGCGGGTGTCGCGGCGTCCGCAAGTGTCATGCCGGCGCAAGGCGCCAGCGGCTTGCGGCGGGTGCCCGGCGGCGGCAGCATCACCGACGTGGCCGGCCTGAAGGTCGGGCACTACACCGACACCCGGCGGCCCACCGGCTGCACCGTCATCATCGCCGAAGCGGGCGCCACCGGCGGCGTGGACGTGCGCGGCGCGGCGCCGGGCACGCGCGAGACCGACCTGCTCAACCCCGTCAACATGGTGGAAAAAGTGCATGCGGTGATGCTGGCCGGCGGCAGCGCCTTCGGCCTGGAGGCGGCTACCGGCGTCATGCGCTACCTGGAAGAACGCAAGATCGGCTTCGACGTGGGCGTGGCGCACGTGCCGATCGTGCCGGCCGCCATCCTGTTCGACCTGGGCGTGGGCGACGCCTCGATCCGGCCCGATGCCGCGGCCGGCTACCAGGCCTGCAAGGCGGCCAGCGCCAAGCCGCCGCAGGAGGGCAACGTCGGCGCCGGCGCCGGGGCGACGGTCGGCAAGCTGTACGGCGCCAAGCGCGCCATGAAGGGCGGCCTGGGCAGCGCCTCGCTGACCGTGGCCGGCGTCACGGTGGGCGCGATCGTCGCGGTCAATGCGGTGGGTGACGTGGTCGATCCGGCCACCGGCCACGTGCTGGCCGGCGCCCGCACCGCCGATGGCAAGATGCTGCTGGACACGCGCGCCGCGATCCTGGCCGGCGACCTGCCGACCTCGATGCGCGAAGGCGCGGCCACCACCATCGGCCTGGTGGCGACCGACGTCAAGCTGACCAAGGCGCAGGCGCAGAAGATGGCGCAGAGCGCGCACGACGGCCTGGCCCGCACCATCAACCCGATCCACACCATGCTCGACGGCGACACCGTGTTCGCGCTGGGCACGGGCGTTTCCAACAAGCCCGCCAACATGATGCTGCTGGGCGTGATGGCGGCCGAGGCGATGGCGATCGCGGTGCAGCGCGCCATCCTGGCGGCGCGCGCGCTGGAAGGCTATCCGGCGGCGGTGGATTTCATCGCCTGAGCCGCCTGCGGTTCGCGGCGCCGCGTGCCCGAGGGGCGCGGCGCCTCAAGCCGCCGCTTTCCCAGTCGCGCCTGGCGGCGCATCTCCCGGACGCCTGACCCCAGGCTGTCACATGGCGCCGGCATGATCGCAAGCGTCGGCGTCACGCCTGCGCGCGGGAGAGGGCAGCATGTACAAGGGAGAGCGCTTCAACGGGGCCACGCACCTGGCCGGCCTGGCCTTGGCGGTGGCGGCTTCCGGGGCCCTGATCGCGCGGGCCGCTGAATTGAAAGCCGAGTGGCGCCAGACCGCGGCCTGCGCCGTGTTCGCGGCATCCATGATCTCCGTCTATGCCTCCTCGGTGCTGTATCACTGCTCGCGCGGACGCCGCAAGGCGCTGTGGGCCAAGGCCGACCACTGCGCCATCTACCTGCTGATCGCCGGCACCTACACGCCGCTGGCGTTCGTGCCGCCCGAACTCGGTTGGGGCGCCGCCATGGCGGTGGCGATCTGGCTGCTGGCGCTGTACGGCATCGGCCGCGAGCTGTGGTGGGCGCGCGGGGCCGCGCCGGCCCTGCCGCTGTACCTGGCGATGGGATGGCTGGGCGTGATGTGCGCCGCGCCCATCGCCGGCGCGTTGTCGGGCGCCGGGCTGGCGTGGCTGCTGGCGGGGGCCGCGCTCTACACGGTGGGCACGGTGTTCTACGCCAACGACAAGCGCTGGCGCCATGCCCACGGCATCTGGCATCTGTTCGTCATGGGCGGGTCGGCCTGCCACTTCGTCACGGTATTCGGCTTCCTGCGCCACGCCTGAGCGCGGGCCGTCAGCGCCAGGCCGCCAGCGGCAGCATGCCGCCGCGGTTCTTCACTTTGCGCATGACGATATGCGAACACAGGTCGCGCACCCCGGCGATCTTGCTGAGTTTGTCTTCCACGAACTGCGAGAAAGCCGTCAGGTTGCGGGTGCGCACTGTCAGGATGTAGTTGGAAGCGCCGGTGACGATGCTGGCCTCGGTGATTTCGTCGTACAAGGCGATGCCGGCCAGGAATTCCTCGTGCCAGCCGATGCGGGACTGGTCCAGCGACACATGCACGACGGCTTCCAGCTCAAAGCCCAGCCGCTCGGCGTCGAGCACGGCGCGGTAGCCGCGGATCAGCCCGCTTTCCTCCAGCGCCCGCACCCGCCGCAGGCAGGCCGACGGCGACAGCGCCACCTGCTCCGCCAGATCCTGGTTACTGAGCTGGCTATTCTCCTGCAGGCGGTAGAGGATGCGGTGGTCGATGGCGTCCAGTTCCATGGTGCAATCCAATTCGAAAAAATGGTCTATGACGCAATTTAATGCGAAATCCTAGGGATAGCCACGCCTTGTTTTGCAACTATTCGGCTCGATCGCGCTGCTAGTATGTAGCCAGCATATTGCCCGAAGGAGCTGTGAATGCATACCCGCGAAAGCTGTGTCGCCGCCGACCGGCAGGACCCCCTGGCGCCGCTGAAGGCACGTTTCGACCTGCCGCCTGGCGTGCTCTATATGGATGGCAACTCGCTGGGCGTGATGCCGCGCGCGGCCGCCGCCCGTGCCGCCGAGGTCATCACCCAGGAATGGGGCACGGGCCTGATCCGCAGCTGGAACACCGCCGGCTGGTTCGAACTGCCGTCGCGGCTGGGCGACAAGCTGGCCGGCCTGCTCGGCGCGAAAGCGGGCGAACTGGTCATCACCGACACCACCTCGCTGAACATCTTCAAGGCCCTGGCGGCCAGCCTGCGCATCCAGCAGAAGCGCCAGCCCACGCGCCGCGTGATCCTGTCCGAACGCGACAACTTCCCCACCGACCTGTACATGATCCAGGGCATGATCGACCTGCTGCAGCAGGGCTACGAGATGCGCCTGATCGACGACGAACTGCCGCTGGAGCGGGCGCTGGACGCGGACGTGGCGGTGGTGCTGCTGTCGCACGTCAACTACCGCAGCGGCCAGATGCACGACATGGCGGCGGTCACGCGCCAGGCGCACGAGCGCGGCGCGCTGGTCATCTGGGACCTGGCGCACGCCGCCGGCGCGGTGCCGGTGGACCTGAACGGCGCCGACGCCGACTACGCCGTGGGCTGCACCTATAAGTACCTGAACGGCGGCCCGGGCTCGCCGGCCTTCATCTGGGTCGCGCCGCGCCACATTCCCGACTTCTGGCAGCCGCTGTCGGGCTGGTGGGGCCACCAGCGGCCGTTCGACATGACGGTCGCCTACGAGCCGGCCGGCGGCATCCGCCGCTACCTTTGCGGCACCCAGCCGATCGTGTCGCTGGCCATGGTCGAATGCGGCCTGGACGTGGCGCGCGAGGCCGACATGGCCGAGGTGCGCAGGAAGTCGCTGGCGCTGGGCGACCTGTTCATCGCCCTGGTCGAGGAACGCTGCGCCGGCCATCCGCTGACGCTGGTGACACCGCGCGACCATGCCCAGCGCGGCAGCCACGTGAGCCTGCGCCACCCGAACGGCTACGAGGTCATGCAGGCGCTGATCGCGCGCGGCCTGATCGGCGACTACCGCGAGCCCGAGGTGCTGCGCTTCGGCCTGACGCCGCTGTACTTCGGCTACGCCGACGTCTGGGACGCGGTCGAGATCCTGAAAGACGTGCTCGACAGCAAGGCCTGGGACAAGCCCGAGTTCAAGCAGCGTTCGGCCGTGACCTGACCTGCCGCGCACCGGCCCAAGCGACATCCAACAAGAGAGCGCAGTACCGGAGGAGACAATGCAACAACAAGGATTCGGCAGGATCGCCGAACGCGAGCAGGGGCTCAAGCGCCGCCTGACGTCCGGCCAGATGAGCATGATCGCGATCGGCGGGGCCATCGGCACCGGCCTGTTCCTGGGCAGCAAGTTCGCGATCGGCTTCGCCGGCCCCAGCGTCGTCATCAGCTACGCCATCGGCGGGCTCATCACGCTGCTGCTGATGGGCTGCCTGGCCGAGATGACGGTGGCGCATTCCACCTCGGGCTCGTTCGGCGCCTACGCCGAGCACTACATCGGCCCGCTGGCCGGCTTCCTGGTGCGCTATGCGTACTGGTCGTGCGTGGTGCTCGCGGTGGGCACCGAGGTCACCGCGGTGGCCGAGTACATGAAGTTCTGGTTCCCGTCGGTGCCCGGCTGGCAATGGGTCTGCCTGTTCTCGGCGGCGCTGATCTTCATCAACGCCATGAGCGTGAAGGCGTTCGGCACCATCGAGTACTGGTTCTCGACCATCAAGATCAGCGCCATCGTGGCGTTCATCATCCTGGGCGCCTACGTGGTCTGGGGCAATCCGCAATACGGCGCGGCGCAGTACACGGCGCACGGCGGCTTCTTCCCCAACGGCGCGTGGGGCATGTGGATCGCGGTGGTCATCTCGATCTTCAGCTACCTGAGCGTGGAGATGATCGCGGTGGCGGCGGGCGAGGCCGAGGACCCCGAGCGCGCGGTGAAGCAGGCGTTCCGCGCCACCATCGTGCGGCTGGTGGTGTTCTACCTGCTGACGCTGGCGTTGATCCTGGCCATCGTGCCGTGGGACCAGGCCGGCAAGGGCGGCAGCCCGTTCGTGACGGTGATGGAAGCGGTGCAGGTGCCGTACGCGGCCGGCGTCATCAACTTCATCGTGCTGGTGGCGGCGCTGTCGGCCATGAACAGCCAGTTGTACATCACCACCCGCATGATGTTCAGCCTGTCGCGCGCCGGCCACGCGCCGGCGGCGCTGGGCAGGCTGACGCGCAGCGGCACGCCGCTGAACGCGCTGCTGCTGTCGACCAGCGGCATCGCCATCGCCACCGTGCTGAACGTGCTGTATCCGGAGACCTCGTTCACGCTGATGATGGCGATCTCGATGTTCGGCGCGCTGTTCACGTGGATGATGATCTTCGTCACGCACTACTTCTTCCGCCGCCGCTGGGCGCGCGAAGGCGGCGCGGCGCTGTCGTTCCGCATGCCGGGCTTTCCGCTGCTGACGCTGCTGGGCGCGGGCGCGATGCTGGCGATCCTGGTCACGACCTACTTCACCGGCGTGTTCAAGATGACGCTGGTGTTCGGCGTGCCGTTCCTGCTGGTGCTGGCCGCGCTGTACCTGCTGCTGTTCCGCAAGTCCGCCGAGGCGGTGGCGCTGCAGGCGCGGCAGCAGCGTTCCTGGCGGCCGCGCAGTTCATGACGGATCTGTATTCGGCGGCATGACCGCCGCCGCGTCGGCCAGCAGGTGGTCGAGCAGGCGGCGGGCGCGGGCGCTGAGGGCATCGCGCGATGACACGCACAGCAGCAGCTCGCGCGCGGCCCAGGCGTCGGACAGCGCCACCGGCGTCACGCGGAGCAACTGGCGCATGCTGTTGGCCGTGGTTGCGGGCACGATGCCCACGCCCACGCCGGCCTCGACCAAACGGCACATGGCGTCGAAGCTACGCAACTGCACCCGCAGCTTGATGGGTTTGCCGACCACCAGCGCCTGACGCGCCAGGAAGCGTTGCAGCGCGCTGCTGCGGTCGAGTCCGACGAAGTCCTCGTCCAGCACGTCGCGGAACGCGATTTCGGCCCGCTTCGCCAGCGCGTGGCCGGCCGGCACGACCAACACGAAGCGGTCGGCGCGGTAGGCGTGGGTCTGCAGGGCGCCGGTGTCGACCGTGCCGGCGACGATGCCGATATCGGCAGAGCCGTCGGCGATGCACTCGACGATCTCGTCGCTCAGCATTTCCTGCAACTCGACGTTGATGCGCGGATGCGCCGCCAGGAAGCCGCTGAGCGCTTCGGGCAGGAAGGCGGTCAGCGCGTTGGTGTTGGACAGCAGGCGCACCGAGCCGCCGAACTCGCCGGAGAAATCGGCCAGGTCGTCGCGCAGGCGGTCGGCCTGGGCCAGCATGATGCGGGCATGGGCGGCCAGCTTCAGGCCGGCCGGGGTTGGGATGACGCCCTGGCGGCGGCGCTCCAGCAGCGGCGCGCCGAGCGAGGCTTCGAGGTTGCGGATGCGGGCGCTGGCGGCGGCCAGCGCCAGGTTGGCGCGGGCGGCGCCGTGGGTAATGCTGCCGGCCTGCACCACGTGCAGGAACAGCGCCAGGTCGGTCAGGTCGAAACGCATGGCGGCGAGCCTACGCGAGGCGCGCAGGCAGCCTCTGCGAATCGCGCATTTCCAGCGCGGGACAGGGTCCGTACACTGCGCCGATCCTTGTTCTCGTGGTGGTTTGCCCATGCATCTTGTCGCCTCCGGTTTTCCGATTCTACCCGCGCTGATCACCGCGACCACGATCGCGTTGTGGGCCTTTTCACGGCTGCCTGAGTACCTGACGGCGCTGCTGTTCTTCAGCGCGGCCATGATCTTCGCAGCCGCGCCGCGCGAAGTGGTGTTCTCCGGTTTTTCGTCGGCGGCGTTCTGGCTGGTGCTGAGCGGCTACGTGCTGGGCCTGGCGCTGAAGTACACGGGCCTGGCCGACCGCATGGCGGGCGCGCTGTCGCGGCGCCTGTCGGGTTCGTATCCGCGGGTGGTGGCCGGCGTGGTCGCGCTGACCTACCTGTTGGCGTTCGTGATGCCGTCGAACATGGGCCGCATCGCGCTGCTGATGCCGATCGTGCTGGCCTACGCCGACCAGATCGGGCTGGTCGCGGGGCGGCGCGGGCGTATCGGGCTGGCGTTGGCGGTGGGCTTTGGCACCTTCCAGCTTTCCACCTCCATCCTGCCGGCCAACGTGCCGAACCTGGTGATGGCCGGCAGCATCGAATCGAGCTATGGCCTGCAGTTGGGATATTTGCCGTATCTGTGGCTGCATGCGCCGGTGCTGGGCCTCCTGAAAGGCGTGGTGCTGGTGGCCTGCATCGCCTGGCTGTTCCGCGATACGCCCGAGGCCGCGCCGCCCGCTGCGCCGCCCCAGCCCCTGTCGGCGCCGGAAAAGCGCCTGGCGGCGCTGTTGGGGTTGACGTTGCTGGGGTGGGTGACGGACGGCTGGCATGGCGTGTCGCCGGCCTGGATCGGCCTGGCCTCGGCCTGTTTGTGCCTCTTGCCCAAGGTGGGTTTTGTCAGCGGCGAGCAGTTCGGCAAGGAGGTGAATTTCCGCACCGCGATCTATGTGGCGGGCATCCTGGGGTTGGCGGCGATGGCGGCCGACAGCGGCCTGGGCGGCATCATCGGCCGCGCCCTGCTGGCCTGGCTGCCGCTGTCGCCCGAGGCGCCGATGCGGAGTTTCTTTTCGCTGGTGGGCTTGTCGGCGGCATTGAACTTCGTGGTCACGGCCAACGGCGTGCCGGCCCTGTATACGCCGCTGGCCGAGACGCTGACGCAGGCCTCGGGCTTTTCGCTGATGACGGTGCTGATGGCGCAGGTGGCGGGCTATGCCACCGTCATCATGCCGTACCAGGCCTCGCCCATCGTGGTCGCGATGGGCATGGGCCAGGTGCCGGCGCGCAGCGGCCTGGCATTGAGCCTGCTGACCGCGCTGGTGTCGTTCGTGGCGCTGGTGCCGCTGGACTACCTGTGGTTCAGGCTCCTGGGAATGCTGGGATCGTGACGAGTTCGTCTTCGACGGCGGCGGGTTCTGGCGCCGGGGCGAACACGCGCAGGCGGTGGCCGTCGGGGTCGAGCGCCACGAAGGTGCGGCCGAAGTCCATGTTGGTGGGGGCCTGCAGGATCGGCAGGCCGCGCAGGCTCCAGTCGAGGTGGCGCTGGTTGAGCGCGTCGGCGTCGGGCACGGTGAAGGCCAGTTCGGTGCAGCCGCCGCGGCCGGCGGCGGCCGGTTCCACTGTGTGGCGCGACCACAGGCCCAGCATCAGGCCGGAGTCGAGCGCGAACAGCGCGAAAGTGGGCGAGCTCTCGACCGGCGAGCGGTTCAGCAGCGCACTGTAGAACGCCGCGCTGGCCTCGGGTTTGTCGACGTAGAAGATGACGAAGTTCTTGGCGGACATGATGCGCTCCTGGTTGAATGAGCGCTCATCTTAGAGAGGCATGCTGTCAGATTTTGTCAGTAGTCTGCACGCCGATGTCGCACCCTGCTGGCGGCGGCGTCAGCAGCCGCCGCACTGGGCCGCGTTGAGGGCGCGCCATTCCTTGAGCAGGGCGTGGCGGCGGCGCGGGTAGCGCGGCCCGGCGTCGAGCGTGGCGATACGGTCGGTGCGGAAATGGCGGTAGTCCTGGCGCAGTTCGCACCAGGCCATGACGATCCGTACGCTGTCGAAAAACCCCAGCGCGAATGGCCAGATGACGCGCTGCGAGTCGGCGCCCTTGTCGTCGCGGTAGGTGATGGCAATCTTCTGTTCGCCGCGTATTGCCTGGCGGATCTGGGACAGGTCGACCCGGTCGACCACCGCCCAACTGCTGGGGCCGACCAGCAACGGGATGGCGTCGAGTTCGTCGCGCAGTTCCTGGGGCAGGACCGCGCTGATCTTGGCCAGCGCGTTGGCGGCGGCCTGGCCCAGGCGGGGGTCGGACCGCCCGGCGACCCAGCGCGTGCCCAGCACCAGCGCTTCGATCTCTTCGGTGCTGAACATCAGCGGCGGCAGCATGAAGCCAGGCCGCAGCACGTAGCCGACGCCGGGCTCGCCCTGGATCTCGGCGCCCTGGGCCTGCAGCGTGGCGATATCGCGGTACAGCGTGCGCAGGCTGATCCCCAGGTCGGCCGCCAGGCGCTGGCCGCTGATGGGCAGGCGATGGCGCCGCAGGGTCTGCAGCAGGTCCAGGAGTCGTTCGGCGCGGGACATGGGACGGGGCAAGGGGGCGGGACGCGTAATGCTGCCACGGAATGGCAGCAGCGGAAAGCCGCCTGCCCGTCAATGCGACCGGCATGCCGCATGACCGGCCGGCCGCCGGCGACATGGCGGCCGGCCCGCGCCGGATACGGAAGCGGCCCGTGCCCGCCGCTTTTCCGGGGGATATGCCTGTCAGCGGCTGACCGGCTTGCCGCTGGCCACCTCGATGGCCGAGCCGTCTTCCAGGCTGACGCGGTAGATTTCGCGCAGCACGTTGCCGGCAAAGCCGATTTCGACGATGGACACATCCTTGAAGGTGGTGGCGATGCCGTCGGGCAGCGCGGCGTTGAACTTGGCGGCTTCCTGCTTCATGGCGTCGGCCAGGCGTTCGTCATACCGCGCCATGCTGTAGACCAGCGTGGTGTGCGGATTGTGGGCGCGCACTTCCTTGCCGTCGCGCATGACGTTGACCCCGCTCACGCCGACCGTCTTGACCAGATCGCGGCCGGCCTCGGACATCTTGGCGTAGACCGGGCCGGTCACGCGCGGCAGCGGGCCGTCGCGCAGCGGCGCCAGGGCGGCGGTGGCCACGGTGTTGTAGGCCATCATGGCCTCGAAGCCGGGGCCGCTCTTGACCACGCCCAGGTCCAGCCACCAGGGGTGGCCCGCGCCCTTGGCGGCCTCGGTCGGATAGAAACCCTTGAGCGTGATGGCCAGCGGCGCCGGCGGCTTGGGCAGCGCTTGCAGCATGCGCCGCGGCGTGGCCGGGTCGGCGCTGTGGATGTGGACCACCGTGACGTGGGGCATGTTGGGCGTGTCGGCCTCGGTCTTCAGGCCCAGCGCCAGCAGGTCCTGCTTGAGCGTGCCGTTGACCTTGGCGTCCAGTGCCGCGTTGACGTCCTTGGGCAGGCGGTACACCACGCCGTAGGTGGCCTTGTGCGGGCGGAACGCGGCTTGTTCCAGCGCGCTGTTATCGACAGGGGCGGCGGCGTGGGCGGCCGCGAGGGTGGCGAGGGACAGGCCGAGGGCGGCCAGGGGCAGGATGCGCTTGATCATGGATTTTCCTTTTATCTGAGACCCGCGAGAGTCCAGCCCAGTGTGGCCACGCCGGATGTAAGGCGTATTGCACCAGTCCGAAAAAATCCGATAAGCGCCGCGGTCCCGCCGATAGCTGGGCGCGGTCCGCGCCACGCGCCGGGCTTGCCGCCGTGCGGGTCCCGGGGCCTGTGGGAGGCTCCCTTTCGTGTGAACAAGTCCTAGAGCAGGAAGACCGCCGTGATGCTGGCCAGCCCCAGCAATAGATTGACGCCGACCCAGCGGCGGATGCCGGCCATGGCCTGGCCGCCGCGCGGCCATTCGGATGCCGCCACCGCTGCCCGCAGGCGTGGATAGAGCACCGCGCGGATGTAGCCGTAGATCACCGTCATGACCAGCCCGCCCGCGGCCATCACGGTCCAGCCGCGGGGCATGAAGAAAGCGCCGCCCGTGCTGCTCGCCTGGGCCGCCTCCTGGCCGATCATCGCCGCGCCCGTGGCCAGGATCAGCACGATGGCGGCCAGCACGGCATTCAGGAAGGGGCCGAGCACCGCTTGCATCAGCCGCAGCCGTTGCGGCGGTTCCAACTGTGCGGCGGCCGGCCGCAGGAAACAGTGGGCGAACAGCATGCCGCCGACCCAGAGAATCACGGCCAGCAGATGGATGAGCTTGAAGGCGCTGTAGGACATGGCATCGAACCGTCGACGTTGCGGAAACCGGCGCGGGCCGGGGCCGGCCGCGATTCGGCCGAATGCGTCCCCATCATATCGCCAAGGCGCGGATTGACCTTGCGCCCAGTTTCCATTTAGAATGAGATTGATTTGTATTTGTGATCAAAAGTGTTCGGGAGTCCACCGTGTCCAACCTTGCGCCAGCCTCCGGCGACGCTGTCCACTTGCTTTATCGCGCGCACCACGGCTGGCTGCACAACTGGTTGCGTGCGAAGCTGGGCAATCCGTGCGATGCCGCCGACCTGGCCCAGGACACCTTCGTGCGCGTGCTGCGCCATCGCCACGAGCTCGATGCGTTGCGCGAGCCGCGCGCCTACCTGACCACCATCGCCAAGCGCCTGGTGCTGAACCTGTACCGGCGCCGCTCGCTCGAACAGGCCTATCTCGAGGCGCTGGCCGCCATGCCCGAGGCGCTGGCGCCGTCGCCGGAACAACGCCTGCTGATCCTGGAAGCCCTGCAGGAAATCGACGCCATGCTGGCGGGCCTGTCGCGGCCGGCGCGCCAGGCGTTCCTGATGGCGCAGATCGAAGGCCTCGGCCACGTCGAGATCGCCGCGCGCCTGAACGTGTCGACGCGTTCGGTGCACCGCTACGTCGCCAAGGGGTACGAACAATGCATCATGGCGGTGATGTGAGCGCACCGTGGGCGGCGGGCGAACTGCCCGGCGTCGACCGCAAGGTCGCGCGCGAGGCCGCGCGCTGGCTGATGCGCCTGAGTTCCGGGCGGGCCACCGATGCCGACGTGCATGCCTGCGAGCAGTGGCGCGCCAGCAAGGCCGAACACGAAAACGCCTGGCAGCGCGCGCAGCGCGTCAACCAGCGCCTGGGGCTGATTCCGGCCACGCTGGGCATGGCGGCGTTGAACCGGCCCGAGTCCGCCGGCCGCCGCGCGGCCGTCAAGACGCTGGCGGCCTTGGTGGTGGCGGGGCCGGCGGGATGGGCCGCCTGGCGCGCCAGCCCCTTCGAATGGACCGCCGGCTACCGCAACGCCACCGGTGAACAGCGCCAGGTGGCGCTGAGCGACGGTTCCTCGCTTTGCCTGAATACCGCCAGCGCCGTCGATGTGCTGTACGACGGCAGGGCGCGGCTGGTGCGCCTGCGTGCCGGCGAGATCGCGGTCCATGCGCTGGCCGAGGCCGGTGCCCGGTCCCGGCCCTTCGTGGTGCGTACGCGGCGCGGCGACATCCGGACGCAGGCGGCGCGATTCTGCGTGCAGGACGCGGGCGCGGCCTGCCGGGTCAGCGTGCAGGAGGGCCGCGTGATGTTGGGCCGAGCCGATACCTGGGTGGCGCTGGCGGCGGGCGAGCAGGCCTGGCTGCGCGACGATGCGCCGCCGCGTCCCGAGCCAGCCGATCCGCATGCCGCCGACTGGACGCGCGGCGTGCTGCACGTCAGCGCCTGGCGCCTGGACGCCTTCGCGGCCGAGCTGGGCCGCTATCGGCCGGGAGTGCTGCGCTGCGACCCTGAGGTGGCCGGACTGCGGATTTCCGGCGCATTCCAATTGCACGACACCGACGCGGTGCTGGCGGCCCTGCCGTCCACGCTGCCGGTGCAGGTGCGCTATCGCAGCGCATATTGGGTGACGATCCTGCCGCGTGCGGGCCAGGCTTGAATCGTCGCTGTTACAAAAAAGCCGAGAAGGAGTTGTCCGGTTCGCATTTGCGCAGGGTCATGGTCAGTAGAGGCAGACGAATGCCGATACCCGTTGGATCGAAAGGACGACCATGGCTCACTTCCCCGCCAGCCGCGCGCGCGGCTATTCACTCAATCGAGAGGCTCCATGCCGACTGACCCGCCTGGCCCTGGCCCTGCGTATCGCCACCGTGCTGGCTGCCCCAGCCATTGCGCTATGGCCGGCCGCCGCCGTGCTGGCGCAGACCGCGCCGGCCGAGCAGGCGCGCGGCTACCGCATCCCGGCCGGCGCGCTGGCCGAGAACCTGTCGCGCTTCGCCGACGATGCCGGCGTCACGGTGCTGTTCGACGCAGCGCTGGTGGGCCAGCGGCGTGGCGCCGGCCTGAACGGGGAGTACGCCGTGGCTGACGGCTTCGCCCGCCTGCTGGCCGGCAGCGGCCTGGCCGCGCGCGAGCGCAGCCCGGGCGTGTTCGTGCTGCAGGCCTTGCCGGCTGGCGGCGTGACGCAACTGACGCCGGTCACGGTCGAGGGCGAGGGCGCGGCGGTCACGCCGGCGTGGGAGACCCGCAGCGACCGCAGGCGCCTGGACGACGCGCAGGTGCGCGGCTGGGGCGATCTGGGCAAGCGCCTGGAACCGGGCGTGAACTTCAACCGCCAGAACAACAGCATCAACATTCGCGGGCTCGACCAGGATCGCGTGCTGACGCGGGTGGATGGCATCCGCCTGCCGTGGCTCGATGACGGCGCGCGCGGCGTCAAGGGCGGGCTGGAGGCGGTGGACTTCAATTCCCTGTCGCGCCTGGACATCGTGCGTGGCGTCGACGCCAGCGCGGGCGGGTCGGGCGCCATCTCCGGCATGGCCGACCTGTACACGCTCGATCCCTCGGACCTGCTGAGCGATGGCAAGACCTTCGGCGCGCTGGCCAAGACCGACTACGACACCGCCGACAGCAGCTGGGGCGCCAACGCCGCGCTGGCCGGGCAGATCCACAGCAATACCTTCTGGCTGGTGCAGGCGGGCGTGCGCAACGGCCACGCGCTGGACAACCGCGGCGACGTCGGCGGCTACGGCCCGCGCCGCAGCGAGCCGACGCCCGAAGACTACGACCAGCGCAGTTTCCTGCTCAAGCTGCAACAACGCGTGGAGGGTGGCCATCGCTTTGGCCTGACCGGCGAATACTTCAAGCGCAAGG
The DNA here is from genome assembly GCF_059761975.1 of Achromobacter sp. 46006. Lineage (NCBI taxonomy): Bacteria > Pseudomonadati > Pseudomonadota > Betaproteobacteria > Burkholderiales > Alcaligenaceae > Achromobacter > Achromobacter sp. 46006. The sequence goes on along the minus strand of NZ_JCBANN010000049.1, from coordinate 3,540 downwards.
CCACCCAGGACAGCATGTTCGAGCAGGGCCCCGGCACCAGCTACCTGATCGGCGAGAACACCACCAGAAAGGAAACCGAGCGCGAGCGGGTGTCGTTCGATTATTCCTACAAGGCGCCGGGCGAGGGGGGCTGGATCGACAGCGCCACGGCGGTGGTGTATTGGCAGCGCATGCAGCTCGACAGCGCGCTGGATGGCGAGCGCAGCCGGGATTCGCGCGCCAACGCCATTCCCGGCGATCCATACTTCTATGGATATCCCAGCGGCGCCTATGGCCGCAACAACTCCATCCGCCAGACCCTGTTCGGCGCCAACGCCGAGCTGACCAGGCGGCTGGCGGGCGACGCGGTGTCGCAACTGTGGACCGTGGGCGGCGAGTGGTACGGCAACAAGACCGAGCAGAACTCCAGCGGCTACGACAATTGCCCGGCGGTGCCGCCGGGCACACGGGCGCCGTTCGGCCCGCGCACCTGCGACATGCTGCACACCAACCAGGCCGACGTGCCGCTGTCCAAGGGCAGCCAGTGGGCGCTGTGGGTGTCGGACGAATTCAGCTTTGGCGATGGCCGCTACACCGTCATGCCGGCGCTGCGCTACGACCACTACGAGCAAAAGCCCAGGTCCACCGAAAGCTACGCCAGCAACCGCAATGGCGGCGTGCTGCCGCCCGCCAACAGCGGCGGGCGCTTCTCGCCCAAGCTTCTGGCTACCTGGAAGGCGGCCGACGAATTGAGCCTGTATGCGCAGTACGCCTATGGCTTCAAGGCGCCCAGCGCGACGCAGCTCTACACCAACTACGGCGGTCCCGGCACCTATCTGCGGGTCGGCAATCCCTACCTGAAGCCGGAAACCAGCAAGGGCTGGGAACTGGGCGCCAAGCTGGGTTCCGATTCGCTCGGCGGCGCGCTATCGTTCTTCGATAACCGCTACCAGAATTTCATCGACAGCAACGTGTCGCTGGATGCCAACTCGCCGCAATGGCAGCCGGGCTGGGCCGGGCAGTATCCACTGGGCATCACCGGCAACGTCAACCGCGCCAAGGTGCGCATCTACGGCGCCGAGGCCAGCGCGCACTGGAAGTTCTCGCCGGGCTGGCGCACCTGGGGTTCGCTGGCGTGGGCCGTGGGCAAGGATGAAGGCACCGGCCAGTACCTGAACTCGGTGGCGCCGCTGAAGGCGGTGCTGGGCGTGGGCTATGGCCGCGACGTGTGGGGCGTGGACGCGCTGCTGACGACCGCCCTGCGCCGCAACAAGGTCGAATACCCGGAAGCCGGCGCCAAGACGCCCAATCGCGACTTCCAGGCGCCCGGCTACGGCGTGGTGGACCTGATGGGCTACTGGCGGCCGACGGCGGTCAAGGGCCTGCAGGTGCAGGCGGGCGTGTTCAACCTGTTCGACAAGAAGTACTGGGAGGCCATCAACGTGCCGACCGCCGGCGCCACGGCGCTGCCGCGGCCGGTGGACTGGTACACGGAGCCGGGGCGCAGCCTGCGCGTCTCGCTGACTTATCAATACTGACCCGCGCTGCCGCCGCTGCGCGACAGCGGCGGCAGTCCTGATTTTCCATTCCGGCCGGAGAGACCGCAATGAACCAAGAAGTGAAGCATCCTGATTTCGCTACCCGCGCCGCCGAGCTGCGCGCCCGCAACGACGCGCTGGCGGCGTCCAGGCCCGGCCTGCGCGCCCGCAACCTGGCCCAGGAACTCGGCGTGTCCGAGGCCGAATGGGTCGCGGCCGGCTGTGGCGGCGTCAAGGCGACCGAACTGCATGGCCAGCCGCAGGAGATCTTCCGCGAACTGGGCACGCTGGGCCCGGTGATGGCCCTGACGCGCAACGACTGGTGCGTGCATGAGCGCCACGGCGCCTACCTGGACATCCAGGCCGATGGACCGGTCGGCCTGGTGCTCGGACCCGATATCGACCTGCGGGTGTTCTTCTCGTGCTGGAAGTCTGCCTGGGCGGTCGAGCAGGACGGCCGCCACAGCCTGCAATTCTTCGACGGCGCGGGCGTGGCTGTGCACAAGGTCTACCGCACCGAAGCGACCGACGTCGCCGCGTACGATGCGCTGGTGGCCAGGTTCGCCGCTGCCTCGCGCTGGCCCGAGACCGCGCCCTATGCGCCGGCCGCCGACGCGCCGCGGGTCGAGGACAGCGCCCAGTGGCGCCAGGCCTGGCTCGGCATGCAGGACACGCACGAATTCTTCCCGTTGCTGCGCAAGTTCAAGGTGTCGCGCCTGGCGGCGCTGGCCGCCGCCGGCGAAGACCTGGCGCAGACGGTGCCAGTGGAGTCGGTCGAGCGCATGCTGGAGTCGGCGGCGGCCAGCGGCCTGTCGATCATGTGCTTCGTGGGCAACCGCGGCATGATCCAGATCCATACCGGCCCGGTGCGGCAGTTGCGCCGCACCGGGCCCTGGTTCAACGTGCTGGACCCGGCCTTCAATTTGCACCTGGACACCACCGCCATCGCGTCGGCCTGGGTGGTGAACAAACCCACCAGCGATGGCTGGGTGACGTCGCTGGAACTGTATTCGTCCAGCGGCGACCTGATCGCGCAGTTCTTCGGCGAGCGCAAGCCGGGCAAGCCGGAGCTGGCGGGCTGGCGTGAATTGATGTCGGGCCTGTGCCGCGTGCCGTTGGCCGCTTGAGGATGATGCAATGAAGACATGGCTGGCGGTGGCAGCTTGGATGCTGGTGGCGGGGGCGCAGGCGGCGCCGCCCGAGCGCGTGGTGACCCTGGGCGGCAGCGTGACGGAGATCGTGTACGGCCTGGGGCAGGGCGGCCGGCTGGTCGGCGACGACCAGTCCAGCCTGTATCCGGAGGCCGCGACCAAGTTGCCGCGCGTCGGCTATTACCGCGCGGTGCCGGTCGAGGGCGTGCTGGCGCTCAATCCCGACCTGGTGCTGGCCTCGGAACAGGCCGGGCCGCCCGAGGCGCTCAAGCGCCTGGGCGAAGTCGGCGTGCGGCTGGTGAGCGTGCCGGATGCGCCGTCGGTCGATTCGCTCAAGGCGCGCATCCGTGCCGTGGCCGGCGCGCTGGATGTGGCGCCGGCCGGCGAACGGATGGTGCGGGACGTGACGCGCGAGCTGGCCAAGGCCGAGGCCATGCCGGCCACGCGCGCGCGGGCGCTGCTGCTGATCAACCGCAGCGGTACGCCGCAGGGTGCGGGCCGCGGCACCGCGGCGGCCGAAGTCATGCACCTGGCCGGGCTGGACAATGTGCTGGATGGGCAGCAGGGCTACAAGCCGCTGTCGCCCGAAGCCATCGGCGCGCTGGCGCCCGATCTGATCATCATCACGCGCGAATCGCTGCTGGCCAGCGGCGGCCTGGAGGGCTTTGCGCGCCTGCCCGGCATCGCCGTGACGCAGGCCGCGGCGAAGCAGCGCATCATTGTCATGGACGACCTGCTGATCCTGGGGATGGGGCCGCGCCTGCCGCAGGCGCTGATCCAGCTCAAGCGGGAGGCGGCGCATGTCATGGCGCGCTAACCCGCCGCTGGCGCTGGCGTTGCTGGCGGTGGCGCTGGTGGCGGCGGTGCTGGCG
>NZ_JCBANN010000048.1:0-42646 GCF_059761975.1 Achromobacter sp. 46006 | reverse complement strand
CATCTAATGTATTACAGCAAACGGACGCGCCCCGCGAGAAATACAACGGCCTGCCGCGAGTCGGCGAACTGGACAAGTTGTTCGGGGCGCGCTGACGCGTTCGTGCGCCGGCGGCGCCCCGGCTTGCCGGCGCGTCAGATCGAAGCCTGCCTCATCCGCGCCGCCAGCGCCTGCGCGCTTTCCTTGCGTTCGCTGTAGCGATCCGTCAGGTACGGCGCCACGTCGCGCGTGAGCAGGGTGAACTTCATCAGTTCCTCGACCACGTCGACGATGCGGTCGTAGTACGGCGACGGCTTCATGCGGCCGGCTTCGTCGAATTCCTGGTATGCCTTGGCTACCGACGACTGGTTGGGAATGGTCAGCATGCGCATCCAGCGTCCCAGGATGCGCATCTGGTTGACCGCGTTGAAAGACTGCGAGCCGCCGGACACCTGCATGACGGCCAGCGTCTTGCCCTGGGTCGGGCGCACCGCGCCCACCGACAGCGGGATCCAGTCTATCTGCGTCTTCATCAGCCCGGTCATGGCGCCGTGGCGTTCCGGAGAACTCCAGACCATGCCTTCGGCCCATTGCACCAGTTCATGTAGTTCGCGCACCTTGGGGTGGTCCTGGCTGCCGGGCGCGTCGACCAGCGGCAACCCCGTCGGGTCGAACATCCGGGGGTCGCCGCCCAGGGCGCGCAGCAGGCGCGCGGCTTCCTCCGCTGCCAGCCGGCTGTAGGAGCGTTCGCGCAGCGAGCCGTACAGCAGCAGAAAGCGCGGCGCGTGGCTGGCGCGGACAGGGACGAACAGCGCGACGGGGTCCGGCCGCGCGAACAGGCTGGCATCGAGATTGGGCAGATCGGTCAACGAAAGTCTCCGGAAGGGGGGCGAGGGACGGGCTCAGCCGCGCGCCTGGCCGGCGTCGTACCAGCCGCGGCTGCGGTTGACGATGCGCACCACCAGCAGCATCACCGGCACCTCGATCAACACGCCTACCACGGTGGCCAGCGCCGCGCCGGACTGGAAGCCGAACAGGCTGATGGCGGCAGCCACCGCGAGCTCGAAGAAATTGGACGCGCCGATCAAGGCCGACGGGCAGGCGATGCTGTGGCGCTCGCCCACGCGGCGGTTGAGCCAGTACGCCAGGCCGGAGTTGAACAGCACCTGGATCAGGATCGGCACCGCCAGCATGGCGATCACCAGCGGCTGGCGCAGGATGGCCTCGCCCTGGAAGGCGAACAACAGCACCAGCGTCAGCAGCAGCGCGGCCATCGAGAACGGCCCGATGCGCGCCAGCGCCGCGTCGAACGTCGCCTGTCCGCGCCGCAACAGCGCGCGCCGCCAGAGCTGCGCCAGGATCACCGGAATGACGATGTACAGGCCGACCGACACCAGCAGCGTGTCCCACGGCACCGTGATGGACGACAGGCCCAGGAGCAGTCCCACCAGCGGGGCAAAGGCGAACACCATGATGGCGTCGTTGAGCGCCACCTGCGACAGCGTGAACACCGGGTCGCCGCCGGTCAGCCGGCTCCACACGAACACCATGGCCGTGCAGGGCGCCGCGGCCAGCAGGATCAGGCCGGCGATATAGCTGTCGAGCTGGTCGGCCGGCAGCCAGGCGGCGAAGACGTGGCGGATGAACAGCCAGCCCAGCAAGGCCATGGAGAACGGCTTGACGGCCCAGTTGATGAACAGCGTCACGCTGATGCCGCGCCAGTGCCGGCCCACCTCTCCCATGGCGGCAAAATCCACCTTGAGCAGCATGGGAATGATCATGACCCAGATCAGCAGGCCCACCGGCAGGTTGACCTGGGCTACCTCCAGCCGGCCGATGGCGTGGAACAGCCCGGGCAGCAACTGGCCGAGCGCCACGCCCAGCACGATGCACAGGAAGACCCAGAGGGTGAGGTAGCGTTCGAAAACACTCATGCCGGCGGGGGCGCGAACGGCAGCGGCGGTGGGCAGGGAAGACATGGCGGTGATCCGGTCAGCAGGTGGCGCAAGCGCCCGGGGCGATCTCGCACGGCGCGCCCTGGCAGCAGTGTTCGGTGAGATAGCCAAGCAGGCCGTTCATGCGCGTGAAGTCGGCGCGGTAGATCAGGTTGCGGCCTTGCGGTTCGACCGTCACCAGGCCGGCGTGCGCCAACTCCTTGAGATGGAACGACAGCGCGTTGCGGGCGATGCCGAGCTGGTCGGCAAGGACGCTGGGCGTGAGGCCCGGAAGGCCGGCCACGACCAGCGCGCGGAAGGTGCGCAGCCGTTGAGGGTGGGCCAGGGCGCCAAGCGCGGAAACGACTTGATCTTCTTTCATTGTTCTATAATACAACGATTATTGAATTATTGAAAAGAGCGCCGCTGCGTTCGGGTATAACGGAAGCACCGCCGCGTGGTTTGCGCGCCCGCGCAAGCCGCGCCTGTCAGATCGGGAGAGTCCATGGCCGACATCGTCCAATTGCGTCCGGAAGGTCTGTATTGCGCCGCCGGCGGCTTCTACATCGACCCCTGGCGCCCCGTGGACGTGGCCGTCCTCACGCATGGCCATGGCGACCACGCCCGCGCCGGCATGGGTTGCTACCACACCAGCGCCGACGGCCTGCCGATCCTGCAATGGCGCTTGCGCGAGCAGGACTACCGCGTCCACGCCTACGGCGAGCCGTTCACGCTGGGCCGGGCGCGGGTTTCGCTGCATTCCGCGGGCCACGTGCTGGGCTCCGCGCAAGTGCGCATCGAGGTCGACGGCCAGGTCTGGGTCGTGTCGGGCGACTACAAGCGCCAGCCCGACCCCACCTGTGCGCCGTTCGAGGTGGTGCCGTGCGACACCTTCATCACCGAAGCCACCTTCGGCCTGCCGATCTATCGCTGGCCGGACACGGCGCAAGTGGCGCGCGACATCGTGCAGTGGCGCGACCATTGCGCCGCGCGCGGCGAGGCGGCCATTCTCTACTGCTATGCGCTGGGCAAGGCGCAGCGGGTGCTGGCCGAGCTGATGCCGTTCGTCGACCGGCCCGTCTACCTGCACGGCGCGATTGCCGCGGGCGTGGACGTCTACCGCGAGGCCGGCATCGCGCTGCCCGACACGCGCCTGGTCATCGAGGCGGACGGCGCGCCGGCGGCCGCGGGCACGGGATTTGCTGGCGAGCTGGTGCTGGCGCCGCCGTCGGCGGCCGGCAGCGCGTGGTTGCGGCGCTTCCGCAAGGCGCAGCACGGCTTCGCGTCCGGCTGGATGCGGCTGCGCGGCAACCGGCGCCGGCGCAACATGGACCGGGGCTTCGTGGTGTCGGACCACGCCGACTGGCCCGACCTGCTGCGCACGATCCGCCAGACCGGCGCGCGCCGCGTCATCGCCACGCATGGCGACACCGACGCGCTGGTGCGCACGTTGAATGAATCCGGCATCGCCGCCGAGACGCTGGCCACGCAATATGGCGAAGACGACTAGCACGGCGCGCCGCGCCATTTTCGTAGCGACAGGGGAACGGATCCAGGCATGAAGCGATTCGCGGCGTTGTATCAGGAACTGGACCGCAGCACCGCCACCTTGGACAAGCGCGCGGCGCTGGTGGCGTACTTCCGCGATGCGCCGTCGCGCGACGCGGCCTGGGCCTTGTATCTGCTGGCGGGCGGCAAGATCACCAGCGCGCGCCGCAAGATCGCCGCCGTCGGCGAGTTGCGCGCCTGGGCCGCGACCGCCTCCGAGACCGCGCCCTGGCTGGTGGACGCCTGCTACGACCAGGTCGGCGACTTGGCCGAGACGCTGGCGCTGCTGGTGCCCGACCCGCGCACTGCCGCGCCCGAGCGCGGCCTGGCCGATTGGATCGAGGAGATCCTGGTGCCGGTCGCCAACCGCGACGAGGCCGCGCGCCGCGAAGTCATCGTCGCGGCCTGGCGGGGCCTGCCCTACATCGAGCGCCTGGTCTTCAACAAGCTGCTGACCGGCGCGCTGCGCGTCGGCGTGTCGCAACGCATGGTGCAGCAGGCGCTGTCGGAGTTGTCGGGCGTGCCCATCGCCCGCATCGCGCAGCGCATGCTGGGCGCATGGTCGCCCAGCCCCGCGTTCCTGCGCGACCTGCTCAGCGCCGACGAACTGCCGGGCGACCGCCAGCAGCCATATCCCTTTTTCCTGGCCTCGCCGCTGGAGGGCGACCCGGCGCTGCTGGGGCCGATCGACGACTGGCTGCTGGAGTGGAAGTGGGACGGCATCCGCGCGCAACTGATCCGGCGGCGCGGCGAGGTGGCGTTGTGGTCGCGCGGCGAAGAGCGCCTGGACGGCCGCTTTCCGGAAGTCGAAGCGGCCGCGGCCGCCTTGGCGGTGGACTGTGTCGTCGACGGCGAACTGCTGGCGTGGCAGGAAGACAGCGTTGATCCCATGCCGTTCTCGGCCCTGCAGACCCGCATCCAGCGGCTCAAGCCCGGACCCAAGTGGCTGGCCGAGGCGCCGGTGCGCTTGCTCGCCTACGATCTGCTGGAGCTGGATGGCGCCGATCTGCGCGACGAGCCGCAGGCCGCGCGCCGCGCGCGGCTGGAAGCGCTGCTGCGCGAGCGCGCCGACCCGCGCCTGGGCCTGTCGCCGCTGGTGGCGCCGGCAAGCTGGGGCGAGGCCCACGTGCTGCGCGCGCAATCGCGCGAGCGCGGCGTGGAGGGCTTCATGCTCAAGCGCCGCGGCGCGCCCTACCAGAGCGGGCGGCGGCGCGGCGACTGGTGGAAGTGGAAGATCGATCCGCTCACCATCGACGCGGTGCTGCTGTATGCGCAGTCCGGCCACGGCCGCCGCAGCACGCTCTACACCGATTACACCTTCGGCGTATGGGACGGCGACGCGCTGGTGCCCATCGCCAAGGCATACTCGGGCCTGGACGACAAGGAGATCCTGGAACTGGACCGCTGGCTGCGCGCCCACACGCGCGAGCGCTTCGGCCCGGTGCGCTCGGTCGACCCGGTGCAGGTGTTCGAGCTGGGTTTCGAGGGCGTCAACCTGTCCAAACGGCACAAGTCCGGCGTGGCGGTGCGCTTTCCGCGCATCCTGCGCTGGCGTCACGACAAGCGCGCCGACCAGGCCGACCGGCTCGACACCCTGAAGGCCCTGGCGCGATGAGCGCCGCGCGGCGGGACGGCCCCTTGCTGGCTTGGTTCGCGGCGCGCGGCTGGAAGCCCGCCGCGTTCCAGCGCGAAACCTGGCGGCGCTACCTGGCCGGCGAATCCGGCCTGCTGCATACGCCCACCGGCAGCGGCAAGACCCTGGCCGCATTCGGCGGACCGCTGCTGGAAGCGCTGGCCGATCCGGCGCCGGCGCGCGCGGCGGCGGGTGAGGGCCCGCGTGTGCTGTGGGTCACGCCGTTGCGGGCGCTGGCCGCCGACACCACGCGCGCCCTGGCACAGACAGCGGCCGACCTGGGCCTGGCGTGGACGGTGGCGCTGCGCACCGGCGACGCCAGCGCGCGCGACAAGCGCCTGGCGCGCCAGGGCAAGGCGGACGTGCTGGTCATCACGCCCGAGTCCCTGGCGCTGCTGCTGTCCTATGCCGATGCGTCGCAGCGCTTTCGCGCCCTGCGCGGCATCGTGGTGGACGAATGGCACGAGCTGCTGGGCAACAAGCGCGGCGTGCTGCTGCAGTTGTGCCTGGCGCGCCTGCGCTGCCTGTCGCCCGGCGCTCGCACCTGGGGCCTGTCGGCCACGCTGGGCAACCTGGACCAGGCCCGCGCGGTGCTGCTGCCGCATGCGCCCGACAGCGCGCTGGTGGCGGGCGCGCGGCCGCGCAAGGTACAGATATCGACCCTGTTGCCCGAGCGCAGCCGCGCCCTGCCGTGGGCGGGGCACCTGGGGCTGTCGCAGCTCGAACGGGTCTTCAAGCGCCTGTTCGACGTGCGCGCGACCCTGCTGTTCACCAACACCCGCGCGCAGGCCGAGCTCTGGCATCGCGCGCTGGAATCGATCTGGCCCGAGGCCCCGGGCACCCTGGCGCTGCATCACGGCTCGCTCGATTCCAAGCTGCGCGCGGCGGTGGAGCAGGGCCTGCGCGACGGGACAATGCGCTGCGTGGTGGCCACCTCCAGCCTGGACCTGGGCGTGGATTTCCCGGCGGTGGACCAGGTGCTGCAGATCGGCAGCCCCAAGGGCGTGGCGCGCCTGTTGCAACGCGCCGGCCGCGCCCGGCACCGGCCGGGCGAGTCCGGCAACGTGGTGTGCGTGCCGGCGCAGGCGCTCGAACTGATCGAGTACGCCGCTGCCCGGCAGGCCATCGCGCGCGGCGAGATCGAATCCCGGCCGCCGCCGGTCGGCAGCCTGGACGTGCTGGCCCAGCATGCCGTCACGCTGGCGCTGGGCGGCGGCTTCGACGCCGACGCGCTGTATCAGGAAGTGCGCGGCACGCATGCCTATGCCGCGCTCGATCGCGCCACCTGGCAGGCGGTGCTGGACTTCATCGTGCAGGGCGGCCGCGCGCTGGCCAAGTATCCGGACTATCAACGCGTGGTGCGCGACGAGGATGGCCGCTATCGCGTGCACGACCGGCGCGTCGCCTTCCGCCATCGTTTGTCCATCGGCACCATCACCGCCGACGGCGCCGTGGCCGTCAAGTACCTGCGCGGGGGCAGCCTGGGCTCGGTGGAGGAAGGCTTCCTGGCGCGCCTGCGGCGCGGCGACCGCTTCCAGTTCGCCGGCCGCACGCTGGAACTGGTGCGGCTGGAAGGCATGGTCGCCTATGTGCGCCGCGCCAAGGGCGGCGATGGCCCGGTCGCCACCTGGCAGGGCGGCCGCATGCCCCTGTCGACGCAACTGGCCAGCGAAGTGGAGCGACTGTATTCGCACCCGGGCACGCATCCGGAGATGCGCGCCGTCGCGCCGCTGTTGCGGATCCAGGCGCAGGCCAGCGCATTGCCGGACAGGGGCAGGCTGGTGGCCGAGCGTATCGGCACACGGCGCGGCATGCACCTGTTCCTGTTTCCCTTCGCCGGCCGCGCCGTGCACGAAGGCATCGCGGCAATGATCGCGCTGCGCTGGGGCCGGCGGCAGGCCAACACGATTTCCTACACCGTCAACGACTACGGGTTGATGCTGACCCTGGCCGAGCCGGCCGCGCTGGACGACGCGCTGCTGCGCCAGTTGCTCAGCCCCAAACACATGGCCGAAGACCTGCGCGACGGCGTCAACCTGGGCGAAATGGCGCGCCGCCAGTTCCGCGAGATCGCGCGCGTGGCGGGCCTGTTGACGCCCTCATTGCCCGGCCAGGCGGCGCGCTCGCTGCGGCAGGTGCAGGCCTCCAGCGGGCTGCTCTACGATGTGCTGCGCCGCTACGATCCGGACCACCTGCTGCTGGCGCAAGCCGAACGCGAAGTGTTCGAATTGCAACTGGAGGCGCCCCGCCTGCTGGCGGCGTTGCACGACTGCCAGCGGCGCGAACTGGCGCTATGCGAACCGCGCGCGCTGACGCCCCTGTCGTTCCCGCTGTGGACCGAAAGCATGCGCGGGCAACTCAGCACCGAGACCTGGCAGGCGCGCGTCAGGCGCGCCGCGCAGCAACTGGAGAAGCGCTATGAGCGCATTGCCTGACGGCGCATTGCGGGCGCTGCTGGGCGACGAGCCCATGTGGCTGCTGGGGACGCGCGCCCTGTTCTGGCCGGCGCGTTCGCGCCTGGTCATCGCCGACCTGCACCTGGGCAAGAGCCATGTGTTCCGGCGCGCGGGCATCGCGGTGCCCAGCGGCGCCACGCGCGACGACCTGGACCGCCTGGCGGATGCGATCGCGCGCACTGCCGCCCGCGAGCTGTGGATCGTGGGCGACCTGTTGCATGGACCCGCCGGGCAGGCGGGGTGGCGCGATACCTGGATGGCGTGGCGGCGGGAACAGGCCGCACTGGAGATCGCCGTGCTGGCGGGCAATCATGACCGCGCCCTCGACGGTCCGGCGTTTGGCGTGCGGCAACTGGGCGAGACCCACGCCGACGGCCCGTTCCTGTTCAGCCATGTCCCGCGGGTGGACCCGGCCGGCCTGCACGTCGTCGCCGGCCACGTGCATCCGAAGACGTCCGTGCGCGGCGTGCCGCGTAGTTGGCCGGCGTTCTGGCTGCGCCCCGGTCTTACGATCCTGCCGGCGTTTTCGGACTTCACCGGCGGTCATCCGGCCGATCGCGATGACGGGCGCGTCGTCGCCTGTGTGGAAGGCGACGCGATCGAGGTTGGCGTACGCCCGCGTTGATGGGCCGGGGGCGTGCGAGGCGGCTGCGGGCTACCCCTGCTGCGCCTGCCACATCCGCCGATAGCGTCCCGGCTGCGCCAGCAGTTCGGTGTGCGTGCCGCGCTGCGTGATGCGGCCGTCCTCGAACACCAGGATGCGATCGGCCGCGACGATGGTCGACAGGCGATGGGCGATGACGATGACGCTGCGTTCCGCCACCAGCGTGTCGATGGCCGCCTGCACCGCCAGTTCGCTTTCGGTGTCGAGCGCGGCGGTGGGTTCGTCCAGGATCACGATCGGCGCGTTCTTGAGGATGGCGCGCGCGATCGACAGGCGCTGGCGCTCTCCGCCCGACAGCTTGCCGCCCGCCTCGCCCAGGCGGGTCTGCCAGCCTTGCGGCAGGCGCTCGATGAAGTCCAGGCAATGGGCGGCGCGCGCCGCCGCCCGCACCTCGGCCTCGCCGGCCTCGGGCCGCGCCATGCCGATGTTGCCGATGACGCTGTCGTCGAACAGGTGCACGTCCTGGAACACGGTCGAGATCAGGCGGTTCAGGTCCGCGGGCGGCAGGCTGCGGATATCCACGCCGCCGATCCGGATCGAGCCGCGCTGCGGGTCGGCGTGGCGCATCAGCAGGCGCGTCAGTGTGGTCTTGCCGGAACCGGACGGCCCCACCAGCGCGGTCAGGCCGCGCGCCGGCAGGTCCAGGTCGATGTCGCACAGCGCCGCGGCAGTGCCGCCGGCGTAGCGGAACTCCAGGTTTTCGATGTGGATGTCCGCCGGCCCGGCCAGGCCGCCCTGCGAGGGCCATTGCGGCAACGGCGCCACCGCGCGCACGTCTTCGATGCGGGCCAGCGCGGCTTCGATCAGCGCCAGGACCGTGGTGAAGTTCACAAAGGTCGCCAGCGGTTCGGCAAAGCGCGCCACCAGCACCAGCACCGCGCCCAGCGCCGCCGGCGCCAGGCTGCCCTGGGCCACCCACAGCATGCCGCAGCCCAGGATGGCCAGCATGCCGGATTCGACGATGGCGGCCACCATCAGCGACGGCTTGGCGCCGCGCCGGTGGTGTTCGCGCTGCAATTGTTCAAGCTGCTCGAAACCGGCGCGCAGGCGTTCGTTGGCGGTGCCGGCCCGGCCCGTCGCCAGGCACACAGGCAGCCCCTGCATGTATTCGAGCAGTTCGGCGTTCAAGGCCTCGTTGGCGTGGCCGGTGGCGCTGTGGCCGCGGTCCAGGGCCGGCCGGCGCCAGCGGTAGAGCGGCACGATGGCGGGGAACACCAGCATCAGCGCCACGCCCAGCCGCCAGTCCCAGGCCAGCAGCGCCACGGCGGCAGCGGCCGGCGTGACGATGGCGCCCAGGATCAGGTTGATCACCGTCAGCGCGTAGTTCATCTGTTCGTCGACGCCGCCCAGCAGCTTGGCGGCGATGCCGCCGGTGCGGTGGGCCTGCAGCGCCTCCAGCGGCATGCGCCGTAGCTGCTCGCCCAGCAGCACGCGCAACTCGTGCGTGGCGCGCGCCATGTGGCCGCGATAGTCGAAGCCCTGCGCCCGCCAGCGCAGGACGATGGCGGCCGCCGCCAGCAGGGAGAAGGCCGCCAGCCAGGCCAGCGCGGCGCGCCAGGGATCGCCGCGGGTCAGGTGGACGAACAGGGGCACGATGCAGGCCAGCGACAGGCCCTGGCACACGGCGGCCAGCAGCAGCAGGCACAGGCTGGCGCGCAGACGGCCGGCCTGGCTGCCGGCGCTGCGGAGAAGGCGGCGATAGGTGTCGCGCCAGGGAGCGGGAGGTGTCGTCATGAGGCCTGCTCGCCCAGGGTCCAGCGACGGGCGCGTTGATGGTTGTGCCACAGTTCGGCATAGAGGCCGCCGGCCGCGACCAGGGTGTCGTGCGTGCCGCATTCGGCCAGCCGGCCACGGTCCAGCACCAGGATCTGGTCGGCGTGGCGGATGCTGGCGAGCCGGTGCGCGACCATGATGACGGTGCGGCCGCGCATCAGCGCGGCCAGCGCCGCGCCGACCGCGCGTTCGTTCTCGGGATCGGTGGCGGAGGTGGCTTCGTCCAGCACCAGGATCGGGCGGTCCATCAGCACGGCGCGGGCGATCGTCAGGCGCTGGCGCTGGCCGCCGGACAGGTCCTTGCCGCCTTCGCGCAACACGGTGGCGTAGCCGTCGGGCAGCGCCAGGATGAAGTCGTGCGCCTGCGCGGCCCTGGCGGCGGCCTCGATCTCGGCGGGGCTGGCGTCTGGACGGCCCATGGCGATGTTCTCGGCCACGCTGCCGGAGAACAGGAAGTTGTCCTGGAACACGAAGGCGACGTGCTCGAACAGGGTCTCGCGTTCCAGGTCGCGCACGTCGACGCCGCCCACCAGCAGGCGCCCGGCGTCGATGTCCCAGAAGCGCGCGATCAGCCGCGCCACGGTGCTCTTGCCGGCGCCGGAGCGGCCCACCAGCGCCGTCACCTGGCCGGCGCGCGCGGTGAAGCTCAGGCCGTCCAGTGCGGGGGCGCCGCCATAGCCGAAGCGCACGTCCTCGAAGCGCACGCTGGCGTCGGCCGGCCGCCGCCCCGGCGCGCGCGCCGGCGGCAGCGGCGCGATCGCCAGCACCTGCTGGATGCGCGCCACGCTCAGCTTGGCCTGGTCGATCATGTGCGCCAGCGACATCATCGGGAACATGGCCTCGGCCATGCCCATGCCGAACAGCAGCAAGGCCAGCCAGACGGGAAAATCGAGCTGGCCCTGCGCCGTCCACCAGGCGCCCAGCCACAGCAGCGCCGCCAGCGTCGGCAATGGGCCCAGCACGGCGATCGCGAAGCGCGAACTGAAGCTGGCGCCGCGATACCAATCGGTCAGCACGACCAGGTAGCGCTCCAGGGCGCGATGGTAGCGGCCGAAGGTGGTCTGGCCGGTATCGAAGGTGCGCACCACCGGCATCGCCTGCACGTATTCGATGACCGCCGCGCTGACCTGTTCGCGCGCCTGGTGGTAGCGCCGCGTCATGGTTTCGCGGCCGCGCATCGCCAGCGACAGGCCGCCCGCGCCCACCGCCAGCACGCCCACGGCGGCCAGCGCCATGCGCCAGTCCAGCGCGAACAGCAGCGCCGCGCTGAATACCGGCATGGCGTAGGCGCGGGCGAACAGCGGCGTGCTGTCGGCCACGAATACGTGCAGCGCCTGCACGTCGTTCTGCACCACCTTGGCCAGCGGACCGCTGCCCAGCGACTGCAATTCGCCGAGCGACAGCCGCGCCAGGTGCCGGACCAGGTCGTTGCGCAGGATCACTTCCAGGCGGAAGGCGGCATAGTGCGACTGGTTGAAGGCCTGCAGCCGCAGGAAGCAGGCCAGCAGGGTGCAGGCCAGCGCGCCCAGGAACGCGGGCCAGGGGTAGGCGGCCGACGCCCGCAGCAGGTCGCGCATGGCCAGGGCCAGGCAGCCCAGGCTCGCCAGGCTGCACAGCACGCCGGCCACGGCCAGGCCCATGGCCAGGCGGATCCGGCCGCGCACCGGCCGCATGATTTCCCAGGGCTTGTTCATGCCGCCTCCCGGGGAACCCAGCGCATGGCGGCGAGCAGGCCGAGCACCGCCAGCGCGATCGCCGCGCCGACCACGCCGCCATAACCGATGCGGCCGGCCAGCATGGTGCCGGCCGAGGTCAGCAGCATTGCGAAGAAATGGCTCACGCTCATCTGCAGGGTGTAGTCGGTGGCGGGGCTTTGCGGCGACGACTGATCCATGATCAGCGTGCACAGCACCGTGGCGGCCGGCGTGTACAGCATGTAGTACAGCACCACCGCCACGCCCGTGGTGGCGTGCGACCCCCAGGCCATGGCGGGCAGCGCCAGGCCGGCGATGCCCGCCACCTGCAACAGCGCCGCCGACAGGGTGGCGCCGCGCCGCGACCAGCGCTTGAGCAGGCGGCCGTAGGCCAGCGCCACGAGCAGTCCGGCGACGGCGCCCACCACGTTGAGGATCAGCCCGATGTCGGCGAGCGACCAGCCGGTGTCGATCAGCGAGGGCATGATGACGGCATACCCCAGCGACGCGGAAGCCGGATAGAGCACCAGCAAGAGCAGCCAGCGCTTGCGTTGCGGTCCGCGCCAGAAGGCCAGCAGGCGCGCATGGCTGGCGGGCCCGGCGCTGCGCGGCCATTGCGGTTCGCGGTAGCCCAGCAGCTGGATCCACGACACCGCCGTGAGCGCGGCCAGCAACAGGCAGCAGCCGCGCCAACCCAGCCGTGGATACAGCATCAGCATCATGCCGCCGCCGACCAGGTTGCCGATCAGGCCGCCGGCGATCTGCAGGCCATTGCCGAAGCCGCGATCGGCCGGGCGGGTCAGCAGCCGGCAGGCCAGGCCGTCGAGCGCCACGTCCTGGGCGCCCGAGAACAGCGCCGTGGCCCAGCACAGCAGGTAGATCGCCGTGAAGTCGGTCCGCAGGTCGAGCATGCCGATCAGGGCCAGGCACAGCACCAGCCCGGCCTGGGTCACCAGCAGCCAGCCGCGGTAGTGCCCGCGCAGGCCGGTGGCGTGGCGGTCGATCCAGGGCGCGTACAACGCCTTGAGCGGCCAGGCCATGCCCATCAGGTAGACCAGGCCGATGGTGTCCAGGCTGGCCCCGCCGTCGCGCAGGATGGCCACCATGGCGATGACGAAGAACATCAGCCCCAGGAACTGGGTGCTGTAGAGGCTGGCCAGCAAGGCCCAGGCGCGGCGCGATGGCATGAGAAGGATCCTGATCAATAGCTGTAGGAGACGCCGATCCCGAGCGTGCGGCCACGGGCCGGCGCGCCATACGCCACCGACGGCGGCGTGAAATAGCCGTATAGGTCGTATTGCCGGTTCAGCAGGTTGCTGCCCCATACGTAGTACTCGGCGCGGCCGTCGGCCACGCCCAGCCGCGCGTTCAGCAACTGGTAGCTATCGAGTTCGAGGTGGTTCTGCGGATCGGCCGCGCGCTTGCCGACGTATTGCCAGTCGACGCGGGCGTTGAACACTGGGGCGGACAGGCCCGCCATGGGCGGCATGGCGTGGCGATAGGTCAGGCCCAGCGTGCCACCCCAGCGCGAGACGTCGGGCACGCGGTTGCCGGCCTTGACGTCGCCGTCGGCGATGCCGTTGACGGCGGTGTTGATGCGGGCGTCGATGTAGCTCAGGCCGGCGCTCAAGCCCAGGCCGTTGTCCAGCTGCATCGTGCCCCGCAGTTCGGCACCCTTGCTGCGGGTGTCGGCGTTGAGCGCGTTGACCGCGAAGGTGGCCGAGTCATAGGACAGCAAGTGGTTGTTGCGCACCTGGTTGAGGTAGACCGCGCCGTCCAGCCCATAGCGCCCGTCAGCGCTCAGGTATTTGAAGCCGAGTTCGTAGGCGTTGGTGCTGGCCGCCTTGTAGGGCTGGCTGTCCAGCGGCTGCGCGGCGTAGTCGTTGAAGCCGGCTGGGTTGTAGCCGCGGCCGTAGCTGCCATAGAGCGTGGTGGTGGGCGTGAGCGCATAGGCCAGCGCGATGCGGCCGGTGGTGAAGGTATCGTCCAGCTTGCGATGGTCGGTGGTGACGGCGCCGCCGTCGTGGTATTTGCCGTCATAGGTCTTGCGCACCCACGACTGGCGCAGGCCGGTGGTGAGTTTCCAGCGGCTGGCCACGGGCACGGTCGCTTCGCCATAGATGCCGTAACGGTCGGTGTCGAAGTCGCGGTACTTGGCGCTGGCGTTGCCGTAGGTGTTGCGCGGGGTGTCGTAGGAGCGCCTGGCCTGGGAATACGAAAGGCCCGTCACCCAGAACACCTGGCTTTCCGGCAGCGACGCCAGCCGCAGGTCCTGGGTGAACAGGTGTTCGCGGGTTTCATCGACATTCCAGAATTCGCTGTCGCCGCGGCCCATGACGTTCTGCAGGCGGCGGTCGTAGACCACGGGGCCGATGTTGTAGCTGTCGGTATAGGCGGAGATGGCGGTCAGCCGCGCCTGGTCGAAGCGGTGGTCAATCTGCAAGGTGTAGCGTTCGACGGTCTTTCTGGCGTCGTTCAGCATCGATGGATCCATGTCCACGATGGGCGGCCGACCGTAGGGCATCAGCACCAGTTGTTCGCCCAGGTGGCGGATCTGGTGGCGTTCGGCCGACACCAGCGCGCTGGTGCGGGTGGTCAGGTCCCACAGCAGGCTGCCGCGGAACGCCAGGTCGCGCGGCTTGGACAGGGGGCGGTCGTTGCGCGCGTTCTCGATCCAGTGATCGGAGCCGCCGGCGCGTATCGCGAAGCGGCCGGCCAGCTTGTCGGTCAACGGGCCGCCGACTGCGGCCTCGGTCAGGAACTGGCGGTCCTGGCCGTATTCTGCGCGGGCATAGCCTTCCCATTCGCGGGTCGGGCGGCGCGTGGTCAGGTTGACCGCGCCGGCCTCGCCCATGCCGCCGAACAGCGTGCCCTGCGGGCCCTTGAGCACCTCGATCTGGTCGACGTCGAGCGTGCCGATGGAAATGTGGCGCGTCGACAGCGGGCTGCCATCGACGTTCAGCGCCACCGAGCTGTCGTCCATGCTCATGGGGTAGAGCGCGCCGACGCCGCGGACGTAGATGGTGGACACGTTGGCGCCGCCCGAGGAATTGACGTTGACGCCGGGCGTGGCGCGCAGCGCCTGCTCCAGGTTCAGCAGGCGGCGCTGTTCCAGCGCGATGCCGTCGATGACATCGACCGTGTAGGGCAGGTCCTTGGCGTTTTCATCGGCGCCGCGCGCATGCACTGTGACGGCGGGCAGGGTGGCGGGCTCCGAAGCGGATTGCGCCTGGGCAGGCAGGGCAATGGACAGTGCCAGCGTGGACAGGGAAAGTGCCGGCAGGGCGGGGAGTCGCATGGGGGCCTTCTGGAGGTAGGGGGTGGGGCAAGCGCGGTTGGCCGGACCGCGATTGCGGGCTTGATACGAATGGATGATAATGATTTATATTTGTATTGCTACCCGAATCCGATCATCTCCGCCCGAATCGGATCAACTCTGCCTGGTGCGTGTCCCATGAGTTCCGGCCTGATCCCGCTTTCCCGTTTCGTGATGGACACTTCGGTGCTGCGCCTGGGCCCGGGCAGCGTCTGCCGCATCACCCGCATGCCGCTGCAGGACGGCGCCGAACTGGTCTACTGGCACAGCGACTTGCGCGAGGCTATCGAGCTTCCCCTGCAGGATGACAGCGACTACGTCCATTTCAGTTTCAACAGCCGCATGGACGGGCGCGCGGCCTGCCATTTCGACGGCTGGGAAGGCGGCCGCGAGTTCGCGGTGCGCGAGGGCACCGGCACCATCAGCTACGGCCCGGGTCGGCGCGGCCACTATTGCCAGGAAGGCCGCCTGGACAATGTCACCGTCATGGTCCGGCCCGACCTGCTGCGGCGCTGGAGCCACGACCTGGAAGGCGACCTTGCCAGCGGCCTGGCGTCGGCGGCCTGCTTCCTGCACGGCCACGGCGGCGCCGAGCTGCGCGGCACCGCGCACCAGTTGGCGCAGGGCCTGGCTGGCGAGGGCGCGGCCTGCCGCCATGGGCTGTGGCTGCAGGCCCAGTCGCTGCTGCTGGTGGGACTGTTCCTGGAGTCCTGCGGCCGGCCCCTGGCCAGCCTGCCGGTGGCGATGCAGCGCCGCCTGGCGCGGGTGCGCGACCATCTGCTGGCCGACCTGAGCCGTGCGCCCAGCCTGGAGGCGCTGGCGCACGAGGCGGGCGTCAGCGTGCCGACGTTGGCGCGCGCGTTCCGCCGCCACTACGGCCGCAGCATCTACGATTGCTTCCAGCACGAACGCATGCAACAGGCGCGTACCCAATTGTTGCGCGGACGGCTGTCGGTGGTGCATGTGGCGACCGACCTCGGCTATAGCAACCCCAGCCACTTCTCGGCGGCATTCCGCAAGCAGTTCGGCGTCAACCCGTCGACTTTGGTGCGCGGGGCCTAGTCTTCGCTTTTCCGGGACGGCGGCAGGGGAATGGTGCGGCGGATGCAGTTTATATAATATAGTCCCCTACACTATATTTTCCGTGCATCGACCATGGCCCACACCATCCGCCAGAAGGAAAAACTCATCGCCCGCGTGCGCCGCATCCGCGGCCAGCTCGACGGTCTGGAGCGAGCGCTCGAGGCCGAGTCGGCCTGCGGCGAAGTGCTGCGCCAGCTGGCCTCGGCCCGCGGCGCGCTCAACGGCCTGACGGCGGAAGTCATGCAGGGCCACCTGGACGAGCACGTCGTGCATGCGGCGTCCGAGGTCGAGCGGGTCGAGGCGGCGCGGGAAATGATGGACGTGATCCGGGCCTACATGAAATAGCGGCCCGCCGGCAGGGGGCCGCCGGTTCATGGTCCCGCGAGCAGGAGCAATCCCATGAATACCCCCTTGACCCATGACCACGTCTTTCTCGGCCAGGACCACCGGCGCAACGAGCGCCGCGTGTGGTGGGTCATTGCCCTGACGGCGGGCATGATGGTCGTCGAGATTATCGCCGGCAATCTCTATGGATCGATGGCCCTGGTGGCCGATGGCTGGCACATGTCGACGCACGCGGGCGCGATGCTGATCACGGCGCTCGCCTATGGCTACGCGCGCCGCCACGCGCGCAACCCGCGCTTCACGTTCGGCACTGGCAAGCTGGGCGAGCTGGCGGGATTCGCCAGCGCCATCGTGCTGGCGTTGATCTCCCTGATCATCGGCTGGGAAAGCGCGGCGCGCCTGGTCGATCCTGTGCCCATCGGCTTTGACCAGGCCATTGCCATCGCCGTGGCGGGACTGCTGGTGAATTTGGTGTCCGCGTGGTTGCTCAAGGATGACCATGCGCATTCCCATGGGCAGGGCGGGCACGGCCATGACCATAATCCCGCCCACCACGGTCACGAGCACGGCCACGGCCACGGCCACGGCCATGGTCATGGCCATGGTCACGGTCACGGCCACGACCATGCCGCGGGCGTCGTCCACGCGACCCATGGCCATGACAACAACCTGCGTTCCGCCTACATCCACGTGCTGGCGGATGCCCTGACTTCTGTGTTGGCGATCGCGGCTTTGTTGCTGGGCCGCAGCTACGGCTGGCTGTGGGCCGACCCGGCGATGGGCGTGGTCGGTGCGTTGGTCATCGCGCGCTGGTCGTGGGGCCTGATCCGCGATTCGGGCACCGTGCTGCTCGACGCCACGCCGCACAGTAGTGGCCGGATGCGTCGCGATATCGAGCAGGCGCTGGATGACGGCGACGACGAGATCGTCGACCTGCATGTGTGGCAGGTGGGGCCGGGTCACTATGCGGCGATCGTGTCGCTGGTCACAAGGAATCCACGCGACAGCACCGTCTATAAAACAAAGCTGGCGCATATCGCCGGACTGTCGCACTTGACGGTGGAAACCCAGGCCGTCCCGTGAACGGAGCGGCCGGCGGCCTCATTGGCAGGCGTCGGCGTCGCGGCGGGCCGGGTCAATGCAGCGCTCCCAGGCCTGGGCATCCAGCGCCGTCACGGGCAGGAAGCGCGTCATGTCGTGCACGTACAGGAACCCCCGCCCCTGGTAGGCAATTTCTCCCGACACCGTGCCGGCCTGCTGCGCGGCCAACTGGCGCACGAAGGCCACCGCGCGCGATGAGGGCACCACCGTGTCGGCGAAGATGCGTTCGGCGTCGGAGGGGTCGGGCACGGCGGCCAGCTGGCGCAGGTCGCGCTCGAAATCGGTCAGCCATTGCTGGCAGCGCTGCGTCTGGGCCTGGCGGGCGAAAGCCTGGGCGGCGCCAACGCTTCGTAACGACTGTGCGCCGGGGCCGGCGTTATGCTCGACCGGGCAGCATTCTTCAGTGAGCGGGGCGCGGACCTGGCGAGCGCTATAGCCGTATAGGGTTCGCGCGTTGCCTGCTTCGTTTCGCGTTTCGCTTCTCATCGCAGGAGACCGATGATGATCAGCAAGAATACGATTTGCCTCTGGTACGACCGTGACGCGCTGGACGCGGCGCGGTTCTACGCACAGACCTTTCCCGACAGCGCCGTGGGCCGCGTGATGCATGCGCCCGCCGACTATCCGTCGGGGCGCGAGGGCGATGTGCTGACCGTGGAATTCACGGTGGCCGGGATTCCCTGTCTCGGCCTGAACGGCGGCCCCGGCATCCAGCACAACCAGGCCTTCTCGTTCCAGATCGCCACCGACGACCAGGCCGAGACCGACCGCTTGTGGAATGCGATCGTCGGCAACGGCGGTTCGGAGAACGTCTGTGGCTGGTGCCAGGACAAATGGGGCCTGTCCTGGCAGATCACGCCGCGCGTGCTGACCGAGGCGCTGGTGGCGCCGGACCGCGCCGCCGCGAGGCGCGCCTTCGAGGCCATGATGCGGATGGGCAAGATCGACGTGGCCGGAATCGAGGCGGCTTTGCGCGGTTGAGCCAGGGCGCGGCTCCGGCGGCGCGCCATCGCTCCTGTCCCTGAATCCCGGGCGCCGCAAGGCGCCCGTGTCGTTGTTGCCGCCCGTTGTAAATGCCGCACGCGGCTGCGCGGCATGCGCCGGGCGGGCCGCCCGGGCACGCCAGTTGCGCAAGGCGTAATCCACCTGTGCAGACAGAAGGAGCAACGCCATGCAAACCGTATCCGACTTCATGCTGGACCGCCTTGGCCAATGGGGCGTGCAACGCGTGTTCGGCTATCCCGGCGACGGCATCAATGGATTGATCGGCGCTTTCGGGCGCAACGAAACATTGGAATTCGTACAGACCCGGCACGAGGAAGGCGCCGCCTTCATGGCCTGCGCGCATGCAAAGTTCACCGGGCAGGTGGGCGTGTGCATGGCCACCTCCGGCCCGGGCGCCATCCACCTGCTCAACGGGCTGTATGACGCCAAGCTGGATCACCAGCCGGTGGTGGCCATCGTCGGCCAGCAGGCGCGCAGCGCGCTGGGCGGCGACTACCAGCAGGAAGTGGACCTGGTGAATCTCTTCAAGGACGTGGCGCATGAGTTCGTGCACATGGTGACTTCCCCGGTGCAGGCGCGCCACATGGTCGACCGCGCCATGCGCATCGCCATGGAGCGGCGCAGCGTCACCTGCCTGATCGTGCCGAACGATGTGCAGGACCTGGAGGCGGTGCCGGTGCCGCCGCGCGAACACGGCACCGTGCGCACCGGCATCGGTGTCACCTCGCACGCGGCGGTGCCGCCCGCCACCGCGCTGGCCAATGCCGCCGACATCCTCAATCGCGGCGAGCGGGTGGCGATGCTGGTGGGCGCGGGCGCCCTGTCCGCCGGCAACGAAGTGCGAGCGGTCGCCGAGCGCCTGGGGGCCGGCGTGGCCAAGGCGCTGCTGGGCAAGGCGGTGCTGCCGGACGCGCTGCCCTACGTCACGGGCGCCATTGGGCTGCTGGGCACCCAGCCAAGCTGGGAAATGATGAACGATTGCGACACCTTGCTGATGGTGGGCACGTCCTTTCCGTACGCGGAATTCCTGCCCAGAGAAGGCCAGGCCCGCGCCGTGCAGATCGACCTGGACGGCCGCCAGTTGAGCCTGCGCTATCCGGTGGAGGTCGGGCTGGTGGGCGATGCCGGGCTGACGCTCGACGCGTTGCTGCCCCTGCTTGAACCGAAGACGGACAGTCCGTGGCGCGAACAGATCGAGAAGTCGGTGCGGCGCTGGCGGGAAACGGTGCGGGCCCGTGCAATGGTCGATGCCACGCCGGTCAACCCGCAGCGTCCGTTCCTGGAACTGTCCAGCCGCCTGCCGCCGCACAGCATCGTCACCTGCGACTCGGGATCGGCCGCCAACTGGTATGCGCGCGACGTTCAGCTGGACGAAGGCATGATGGCCTCGGTCTCCGGGGGGCTTGCCAGCATGGGCTGCGGCGTGCCTTACGCGGTGGCGGCCAAGCTTGCGTATCCGGCGCGTCCGGTGATCGCGCTGGTGGGCGACGGCGCGATGCAGATGCTGGGCATCAACGAACTCATCACCATCGCGCACCGCTGGAAGGACTGGGGCGATCCGACTCTGGTGGTGCTGGTGCTGAACAACGGCGACCTGAACCTGGTGACATGGGAGCAGCGCGTGATGGGCGGCGATCCGCGCTTTGCCGACTCGCAGTGGCTGCCGCAATTCTCTTACGCGGACTACGCCCGCCTCCTGGGCCTGGAGGGTATCCGCGTGACCTCGCCCGACGAGGTGGGACCGGCCTGGGACCGGGCCCTGTCGGCCGGACGCCCGGCGGTGCTGGAAGTGGTGACCGACCCTGAAATGCCGCCGCTGCCGCCGCACGTGGCGATGAAGCAATTCGGCGCCTACATGGCGGCCCTGCGCAAGGAGACCGGCGCCGCGGGCAGCGCCGCGTTGCGCGCCACCATCAAACAGTGGTGGGCAGGCTGACAGGGGCCGTGGCACGCGGCTTGCTGAAAGGGCTGGGTCCGGGCTCGCAGCGCGGCTGGCGCGGACGTTTTTTTCAAGGAGGTGTCATGGCTACACAGAACGGCAACGGCACGTTGCGCGACCTGATTTCGGGAACCGAGAACCTGCTGCGCAGCACGGCCAGCTACGGTGGCGCGGAGATCGAAGCGGCGCGCGATCGCCTCAAACAGCAACTCGATGCCGCGCGCGCCGAGGCGCGCGGGTGGGAGAAGCACGCGTGGCGGCGCGCCCGGGAAGTCTCGGCGGCCACCGACGGGTATGTGCACGAGAACGCCTGGAAGAGCATCGCCGGCGCCGTGCTGGTGGGCGCGCTGGCCGGCGCGTGCCTGACGTCGGAAGCCCGGCGCCGCTGAGGGCGGCCTCGCTCATCATTCACAACGATTCATCCCTCAATGACAGACAGCGGGAACAGTCCCGCGGGAGAAACGCGATGGAACAGCAATCGAATATCGTCGGCGGTCCGAAGTCCAAGGCGCAGGGCCCCGGCCCGGAAGTCATGGCCGCCAATACGCTGGAAGGCAACGACGTCTACAACGGCGCTGGCGAAAGCCTGGGCGACATCAAGGCCATCATGATCGACGTGCCGCGCGGCCGCGTGGCCTATGCGGTGCTGGCGCGCGGCGGCGTGCTGGGAATGGGCGAAAAGCTGTTCGCCATCCCCTGGGGCGCGCTGACGCTGGATACAGACCGCAAGTGCTTCGTGCTCGACGTCAGCAAGGAAACCCTCAAGGACGCGCCGGGCTTCGACAAGGACAACTGGCCGAGCATGGCGGACGAAACCTGGGCGCGCGACCTGCACAAGTATTACAACCAGGACGTCTACTGGTAGACGCGGTCGCGCGTCAGCCGGCCTCGACCCAGTCGCCGGTGGCCGGCCGGACCTGCTGACGCGCGCCGCCGCGCCGCACCTGTTCTTCGTCCAACCAGGCGGCGCCGGCCGGGTCGGGGTCGAACGCGACGCCCAGCGCGGCAGCCACGCGCGGGTCTTCGATCGGCAGCTCCCAGGTCAGGAAAAGCTGCGACAGATCGCGGCCGTCCGGAAAATCCGCGCTGTCGAACACGCTGCCGCCGCGCGGCACAACGCCGTGTGGCTGGCAGGTGTCGAACAGGACCGCGGTGCCGCGCGTCAGCGCGATGCGGCGGCCGCTGTCGGTGAAGCGCAGGTC
Source organism: Achromobacter sp. 46006 (assembly GCF_059761975.1). Classification (NCBI taxonomy): domain Bacteria; kingdom Pseudomonadati; phylum Pseudomonadota; class Betaproteobacteria; order Burkholderiales; family Alcaligenaceae; genus Achromobacter; species Achromobacter sp. 46006. Next base: position 20,974 of record NZ_JCBANN010000048.1, on the reverse strand, counting down.
CAGCCCCTTGTCTTCGCTCAGGAACAGATTGCAGAAGGCCGCGCCGCCGTACTGATCGCCATCGTGATGGTAGCGGGCGCCGCGGCAGGCCATCAGTGCGATGTCGCTGGTGTCCAGCAGGTCGCCCAGCCCCAGCGCCGAAGTCCATTCGCGCATGGCCCGCACGCATGCGCCGTACCCGGGCCAGCGCACGATGGTGCGCGCCAGCGGCATCTGTTCGACATCGCCGGGTTCCAGCAATAGGCGGGTGTCGATTTCGCGCGCCCAGTCCGCCACCAGGCGCGCGGGCGGTTCGGGCAGGGCGAGCGTGGCGGTGGGCGTGGCGAGGCCGATGCCGCGGCTGCGCAAGGCATCGCCGCTGTGGAAATACGAGATGAGGGGGGCGCGGGACATGCCGCCATTAAAGCCCAAAGCGGGCGCGGGACGGCCCCGCCCGGCAGCGCTGGCTCAATTGCCCAGAGCGCCGGCCCAGAGCCGCTGTATCCAGGAGCGGCGCGGCGGCCGTGGCCGATTGCCGGTGTAATCCTTCTGCGAAGCCTTTACCACGTCGCCGAACGGGGCGGCGGCGCGGTAGTCATCGAGCTTGTGGCCGGCGGCCAGCGCTTCCTGGTAATAGCGGTCGAACAGTTCGGCCAGATCGGCGCGCGCGTGCTTCACGACCTCTCCATCGAACCAATGGCGCCGGCCTTCGGCGCGCAGGCGAGGCATGGCATAGCGGTGCGAGAACTGCGTGCCCATGTCGGAATAGTGCAGGATGCGGATGTCGTCGCGCGCCAGGCCTTCGCCGTCGATGCTGTTGTAGCGGGCGTCCAGATGCTGCACCAGCCGGGGCCGCGCGGCGAAGTAATGTCTCATTTCGCGATTGGCGTGGCGCTTGGCGCGCAACGCATCGAGCGTGGGCAGGTGGTCGCGGGCGCGGGCGCAATCCCACAGCGCCACGCATGACCGCCAGCCGTCGCCGTCGCGGCGGCCGGCGACGATGGCTCCGTCCGCCAGCGGCAGGTCCCAGATCTCGGCCAGGTCGCACAGCACCAGCATGTCGGCGTCCATGTACAGGGCCCGGCCTTCGAAGCCGGCGGCGGCCGGCACGGCCCAGCGGAAGGCCGAGAACGGCGTCGACCATTTCTCGGTGCGCCAGCCGCGGCCACGCTCCGGATCGCAATACCAGGGGCTGGCCGGATCGCGCGACAGGCGCATCCAGGTGATCTCGACCGGCCGCGAGGCATGCTTGCGGGCGCTGTAGTCCAGCACCATCATCTGTTCCAGGTCGCAGTCGTTGGGGTCGCAGCCCACGAAAATCCTGATGGCGTCGCGCATGGTGTCTCGTCATCCGTGGCAATAGGCGGCGGGCAGCAAGCCGCGTACCTGACCGATTCCTGAATTGTAATGGGGATTTACCGTCACGGCGATGTGGGCAGGAACCGCGAACGGGAATCTCCACCCCCCGGGGCGGGCCGTCACCGCGAGGGCGGCCGGGCGGGAACGCCAGCCCGCCGCGTTGCACGCAGCGGACGCTTGCCGGCTTCGCGCGCGCGCCGCCGCGCAAACCGAATACAGTGCCTGGACCCCGTGGCGCGATTGCCCGGGGGTAAACATGACAACGGAGACCATATGGATACGGCAGGGAACAGGGAAACCAGCGTGCGCGAGCGCGTCAGCGCCACGGAATGGCAGGTGCGCAAAGACCTGGCGGCGTTGTACCGGCTGGTGGCGCTGTTCGGCTGGGACGACCTGATCTTCACCCATATCACCGCCAAGGTGCCGGGCACCGAGCATTTCCTCATCAACCCCTACGGCATGATGTTCGACGAGATCACGGCCTCCAGCCTGGTCAAGATCGACCTGCAAGGCCGCAAGGTGATGGACTCGGAATACGACATCAATCCGGCCGGCTTCACCATCCACAGCTGTATCCATGCGGCCCGCAAGGACGCCATGTGCGTGCTGCACACGCACTCCATCAACGGCGTGGCGGTGTCGGCGCAGAAGGAAGGCCTGCTGCCGCTGTCGCAGTTCGCGTTCATCGTGCTGCGTTCGCTCGGCTATCACGACTACGAGGGCCTGGCGCTCAATCCCGAAGAGCAGCCGCGGCTGGTGCGCGACCTGGGCAGCAACAACTACCTGATCCTGCGCAACCATGGCCTGTTGACGGTGGGGCAGAGCATGGCCGAAGCGTTCCAGGCCATGCACCGGCTGGAAGCGGCCTGCATGGTGCAAGTGCGGGCGCAGGCCGGCGGCGGAGAACTGACCTTCATCCCGCCCGAGGTGCTGGCGCGCGCCGCGGTGGAATCCCCGGCCGACCGCGCCCACAAGGCCGCGCTGGCCTGGCCGGGCCTGCTGCGCCGGCTGGACCGGCGCAATCCGGGCTACGCCGACTGACGACCCCAGCGGTCCGCCGCGTCCCGCCGGTGCGGCGGGGCGGGCGCGGCCAGGGTGGCCAAGGCCAGTGCCTTATTTCTTCCCGGGCCGCGGTTCCAGGAACTCGGCGCAGTCCGGCACTGGCGTGGCCGGCTGGTAGACCGAGCCGTCTTCCTTCCACTTGTAGGTCACCGTGTAGCTGCACTGCTTGTCGGCCTGCGGTTGCAGTTGCGCGGCCGTCGGCGCGGGCCGCTTGCTCGAATCGGCGTAGCGGCTGGCGTCGGCCGGGCTGCGCGTGGCCTGGGTGGTGACCTGCAGGTCCGGGTATGGCTGCTGGCTGGGCAGGGCCTTCACCGTGGCGTCATAGCGGTAATAGTCCATGCAGTTGCCTTCGCGGCGTTTCTCGTCCGCCTCGTTGGCGCAGGCGCGGATGCCGGCCTTGGCGCTGTACGGCAGCAAGTGCACCAGACTCGACGACTTGTCTCCCAGGTCGACCACGAACAGGTACAGGTCGCGGCGCGAGAAGCTGCCGCCGGGGAACTGGATTTCCTCCTTGTAGTCGGGCCCGTTGGGACCGATCACGCCCACCAGGGCGCGTTCCTCGCTCAGCCGGATCAGGTGCGGCCAGACCGTGAAGCGCGAGAAGTTCGGGATGTCGGGCAGGTCCCAGATGCGGTACTCGGCGCGCAGCGTGCGGCTGGTGGCGAACGGGCCGTTTTCCTCGAAGCTGCCATCGACCTTGATGCCGACGCACCAGTCGGCCTGTTCGTTGCAGTACAGCTTGTTGCGCGGGTCGAGCTTCAGTGCCTCGACATCGGGCTGGGCGGCGGTGGCCAGGGTGGGCAGGGCGGCGCAGAGCAGCAGGGCTAGGGCTTTGTTCATCGGGGTTCCTGGTGAGACGGCGGACGGACGCCGGCGCATTGTGGCCCGAAATCCCCGGCGGGGCGTCTCCAATTGTGTAAATCGCTGCAAAAAACATCGGCGCGGTTCAGCGCGGTGCGAGGCTGAGGCGGGTGTGCCGGGCATGTCTTATCATCGGAGCGCAAATCAAGGCGCCGTTGACTGGCCCCTGAACGTGTATCGGAGACTCATATGGATATCGGATTCATCGGCCTGGGCGTCATGGGCACGCCGATGGCGCTCAACCTGGCCCGCGCCGGCACGCCGCTGGTGGTCTGGAGCCGATCCCCCGGCGGCTATGACGCGCTGCGCGCCGCGGGCGCGCGCGTGGCCGACAGCGCCGGCCAGGTCTACGCGCAATGCCGCACCGTCATCCTGATGCTGGCCAACGACGCGGCTATCGACACGGTGCTGGCGCGCGGCACGGACGACTTCGCCGCGCGCGTGCGCGACCACGTGATCGTCAACATGGGCACCACCTCGGCCGACTTCTCGCGCCAGTTGGGCGCGGACATCGAGGCGGCCGGCGGGCGCTACGTCGAGGCGCCGGTGTCGGGCTCGCGCAAGCCGGCCGAAGCCGGGCAACTGGTGGTGATGCTGGCCGGCCATGACGATGACGTCGATGCCGTGCGCGAACTGGTGCGGCCCCTGTGCCGCGACAGTTTCGTCTGTGGCGCGGTGCCGTCCGCGCTGGTCATGAAGCTGTCGGTCAATCTGTTCCTGATCACCATGGTCACGGGCCTGACCGAGTCGGTGCATTTCGCCGAGCGTCACGGCATCGACCTGGCCCTGTTCGCCGAGGTGCTGAACGCCGGGCCGATGGCCAGCGACGTGTCGCGCGTCAAGCTGGGCAAGTTGGTGACGCAGGACTTCTCCGTGCAGGCGGCGATCACCGACGTCCTCAAGAACAGCCGGCTGGTGGCCGAGGCCGCGCGCGGCGCCGGCATCGCCTCGCCGCTGCTGGACGCCAGCCACGCGCTCTACGGCGAGACCGAGGCCCAGGGCCTGGGCGCGTCCGACATGGTGGCGGTGATCCGCGCCATCGAACGGCGCACCGACGCCGGCTGACGGCCGCCAACCCTTCTTCTTTTTTCCGTAGCACCCATGATTACCCTGAGAACCTCCACCCCCGCCGACGGCGAACGCGTCGTCGACATCTGGCGCCGCGCCGTCGATGCCACCCACGATTTCCTGTCGCCTCGGGACCGCCGCGACATCGAGGCCGAGGTCGCGGGCTTCCTGCCCGCCGCCGCGCTCGATCTGGCGGTGGACGAGGACGATCGCGCGGTGGCGTTCATGCTGCTCGACGGAGGCCACATGGAAGCGCTGTTCGTCGATCCCGCCGCGCGCGGCGCGGGCATTGGCCGTGCCCTGGTCGAGGCCGCGCTGCGGCGCCATCCCGGCCTGAGCACCGATGTCAACGAGCAGAACGCGCAGGCGATCGGCTTCTATGAACGGCTGGGATTCGAGCGCATCGGGCGCTCCGAGCGCGACGGCCAGGGGCGGGCCTATCCGCTGATCCATCTGCGTCATCGCGTGCCGGTCCAGGTATGAACGCCGTCTTCGAGTCCGAGCGCCACGCCGAGGCCGTGCGTTAGGGCGGGCAGGCGGATACCCCGGCCTGTGGCGCAGGCGGCTTCAACGCCGCGGCCAGCGCCACCAGCAGCAACAGGCCGGCGGCCACCACGTACGGTACCCACGGACGCAGGCCATACAGCAGCGTGCATACCAGCGGCGCCACCACCATCGCCATGCCCTGCACCGCGATCACCGAGCCGGCGGCGATGCCTTGTTCTTCGGCGGTGACGGCGTTGGCCGCCAGGGTCTGGATCGACGGGAACACCAGACCCATGCCGGCCGCCATGACGGCGTAGCACGCCACCAGCCCCGCGGCGCCGCCCAGCAGCGGCACCAGCAGGAAGCCGATTCCCGACAGCAGGGCGCCGCCCGCCAGGCAACGTGCCGCGTTCATCCGCCGCGCCTTGGCCAGCCCCACCTGCACCAGGATCAGCATGACGCCGACGGTGGTCATGGCCCAGCCCGCCGTCCGCGCGGCGGGGCCGGGCGCCTGGCGCAGCGCGTCCATGGCGTAGAAGCCGACGATCATCTGCGCGGTGATGACCGCGCTCATGGCCAGCAGCATCGCGGCCAGCGGCAGGCGCAGCCGGCGGTCGCTCAGTTTCAGCGGCGGCGTGGCGCGCGGTTCGTGCGCGGCGTCGGACGGCAGCTTCGCGGCCAGCCACAGCGTGCCCAGCAGCGGCAGCGCGGCGGCGATATACAGCGGCAGCGTCAGGCTGTCCTTGACCAGCAGGCCGCCGATGGCCGGCCCCAGCACCATGCCCAGGCCGTTGGCCGCGCCCAGCCTGGCCATCATGGCGCCGCGTTGATCCGGCGCGGTGATGTCGGCGATGCGCGCGGCGCTGACGGTGGGCATGGCGGCGTAGAAGGCGCCGATCAGGGCGCGCAACGCCATCAGCGCCAGCAGCGCCAGCCACACCGGCGGCGGCTCGCGCAGCATCAGGTCCAGGCCGATGGCCAGCAGCAGGTAACTGGCGATGTAGCCGGCGGCGGCGCGCAGCAGCACGCCGCGGCGGCCGATGCGGTCGCTGCGGCCGCCCCAGTAGCGCGCCATCAGCATCCACAGCACGCCGGCCACGGTGACCACCAGGCCGCCATGCCATTCGGCCAGCCGCAGGCCGCGCACCACCGGGCCGATCACGGGCATGAAGGCCATGATTGCGGTCAGGCACAAGGTGTTGAAGACGAACAGGGCGGCGGCCTCGTTCGGGCGGCGGGCGGTGTCTGGCAAAGGCGGCATGGAAGGCTTGATGCGGATGAAAATTGTTATCATCCAGGCCAGGCGGCGGCCGCGCTAGCGAATCCGCGCCGGAAATTGCGGAATTGGAACAAAATGGCCTCTCAGCCCCGTCCTGCCCCGGACCGCCGCGCGCCCCTTACCGCGCAGGATCTGCTGCGCCTGCTGCCGCCGGACTGGCTCAGGATCCGCACCCAGCACGAGCTGCCGGGCGGCATCTCGATAGGCTGCCTCGACGGCCGACCCGAGTCCGACTGGGCCGCCAGCGGCGCCGCCGAATCCAGCGTCGGCGTGGCGATCGTGCTGGAAGGGCAGTTCGGCGTGGGCTTCGAGGGCGGCGCGGCCCTGCGCATCCAGCCGGGCAGCGTCATCCTGCACGGCACGGCAGAGCCGGTGCCGGGATGGGATGAATTCAAGGGGCGCCACAATATCCGCGCCGTCGACATCCGCTTTTTCAGCGAGACCGTGCGCGCCCTGTGGCGGCGCACCTTGCGGCAGGTGCCGGCCGCCGCGTTCGCGGCCGACGGCAGCGTGCCGGCGCGTGACGCGCAGTTGGCGACGCTGCCGCTGTGGCCGGGACTGGCGCGCGTGGCCGGCGAGATCCTGGCCTGGAACCAGGACCGTGGCGAGATCGCCGCGCTCTACTTGCAAGGCAAGGCCCAGGAAGCCCTGGCCCTGACCCTGGCGCACCTGGCCGGACGCGGCGCGGCCGACCTGCCGCCGCCGGCCCACCGCAGGCGGCTGGCCGAGGCCCATCGCCGCATCCAGCATCAATACGCAGACTGCCGCAGCGTGCGGCAACTGGCGCTGGCCGTGGGCCTGAGCGAAAAGCGGCTGCAGGCCGGCTTCATGTCGCTCTACGGCCAATCGGTGCATGGCTGCCTGCTGCAAGCGCGGATGGAAGCGGCCGCCGGTCTGTTGCGGCGCGGCTGCTCGGTCACCGAAACCGCCTACCGCATCGGTTTTTCCAGCCTCAGCCATTTCATCAAGGCCTTCAAGGCGTATCACGGCGCCACCCCCAAGGCCTGGCTGCGCGGCGCGGCGCAGTAGCAGGGCCGGGAGCGCCAGGCCACGGCGGCGCCGGCCCTTGGGGGGTAGCCGCAATACCGGTATCGCGGCTGGCCTTGCTGGACCGGACCAGGCTGGCAACAATTCCGGTTCCGCGTACTCCCGTCCTACCGCCACCAGGCCCCAGTTCCATGACAGCACCCCTCTCTCCGGACGCCGGCGCGGCCGCGCCCGCCCACAACATCCACTGGCGGCGCAACCTGGCCGTCTGTTTCGCCGGCTCGTTCAGCACCATCGTGGCGATGACGCTGCTGCTGCCGTTCCTGCCGCTGTACGTGGAAGAACTGGGCGTGCAAGGCCATGCCGCCATCGTGCAGTGGTCCGGCGTGGCCTATGGCGCCACCTTCTTCGCCGCGGCGCTGGTCGCGCCGCTGTGGGGCCGGCTGGGCGACCGCTATGGGCGCAAGCTGATGCTGGTGCGCGCCTCGTTCGGCATGGCGATCTGCATGTCGCTGACCGGCATGGTGCAGAGCGTGTGGCAGTTGGTATTGCTGCGGCTGCTGGTGGGGCTGGCCGGCGGTTATGCGTCGGGCTCGACCATCCTGGTGGCGATGCAGGCGCCCAAGGCGCGCTCGGGCTGGGCGCTGGGCGTGCTGTCGGCCGGCATCATGGCGGGCAACCTGGTTGGGCCGTTGATCGGCGGCGCGCTGCCGCCGCTGATCGGCATCCGCGCCACGTTCCTGCTGGCCGGCGGCGTGATCTTCGTGGCGTTCCTGGCCACCGTCTTCCTGATCAGGGAAATGCCGCGGCCGGCGCGGCCCGCTCGCCAGGAAGGCAAGCGGCAGGGCGGCTGGGCGCAGATTCCCGACAAGCGGCCGGTGGCCGCGATGCTGGCGACCGGCATGCTGCTGATGTTCGCCACCATGTCGATCGAGCCCATCATCACCGTGTACGTGGGGCAATTGGTGGACGATCCGGCCCGCGTCACGCTGGTGTCCGGCGTGGTGATGTCGGCGGCGGCGCTGGGCGCGATCCTGTCGGCGTCGCGGCTGGGGCGCCTGGCCGACCGGGTCGGCCACTGGACCGTGATCGTCGGCGCGCTGGCGGTGGCCGCGTTGCTGCTGATTCCGCAGGCCTTCGTCAGCGCCGGCTGGCAACTGGTGGCGCTGCGTTTCCTGATGGGCCTGGCGCTGGGCGGGCTGCTGCCGTGCGTGACCAGCGTGATCCGCCACAACGTGCCTGACGGCGTAGGCGGCAACGTGCTGGGCATGTCGATTTCCGCGCAGTACGTGGGCCAGGTGGCGGGGCCGCTGCTGGGCGGCTTCATTGGCGGCCATTTCGGCATGCCGGCCGTGTTCCTGGGCACCGCGGTCCTGCTGGCGCTGGGGGCGCTGGCCAATGGCGTGCTGCGGGCGCGTCACCAGCGCGCGCTGGCCGAGGCCTAGTGTGCCGTCGTCACGCCGATGGCGCGACGGCGCGTGCCGCGCATGGCCGCCTCAGAAACCGGCCGAGCGCGCATCCATGACATGGTCGATCAGGCCCCATTCGACCGCTTCCTCGGCGGTCATGTAGCGGTCGCGGTCGAGGCTGCGCTCGACGTCCTCGTAGCTGCGGCCGCAGTGCTCGGCATACAGGCGGATGATGCGCTGCTTGGTGCGCTGCATTTCCTCGGCATGGATCAGCATGTCCGAGGCCTGCCCCTGGAAGCCGCCCAGCGGCTGGTGCACGTGCAGGCTGGCGTTGGCCAGCGCGGCGCGATGGCCGGGCTCGCCCGCCATCAGCAGGAACGAACCCATCGAGCGCGCCGTGCCCATGCACAGCGTGTGCACCGGCGACTTGATGAACTGCATGGTGTCGTACATGGCCAGGCCGCTGGTGATGACGCCGCCGGGCGAGTTGATGTACAGGTGGATCGGCTTGCCGGGATTCTCGGCTTCCAGGAACAGCAGTTGCGCGCACACCAGCGCCGACACGGCATCGTTGACTTCGCCGCTCAGGAAGATGATGCGTTCGCGCAGCAGGCGCGAATAGATATCGAACGAACGTTCCCCGCGGCCGGACTGTTCCACCACCATCGGGACGAGTTGCATCGTTTCGCTCATGCGCGAACTCCTGTCTTGCGTAAAGGGAAGGGGGCGTCAGGCGGCGAGCTTGAAGCCGGTCCAGGCATCATTGGCGGCCTGCGGCAGCGGCTGCGCCAGTCGCGCATCGTCGGGCGCATGGATGATGGTGAGCCGGGTGCCGCCATCGGCGGTGGGGCTGAGCTGGAAGGTGACGATGCTGGCCAGGCAGGGCGGCAGCGTCTCGCGCATGCGGTAGCACACCTGGACTCCCGGCGTGGCGGCCAGCGGTTCGGTGTCGGCCAGCGCGCCGTCCGGCAGCCATTGGTCGCGCAGGGCGGGGATGCTGATGGCGCGCCAGACTTTCTCGGGCGGCGCGTCCAGTTCGTAATCGAACACCAGGGCGGAGTCCTGGGGCAAGTCATCCGTGGGCGTCATTGGTCCATGTCCTTGAGCAGTGCCTTGAGGGCGTCGACACGCGCCGGCCAGTAGGCGCGGTACTTGGACAGCCAGCCGGCGAGCAGCGCCAGGCCATCCGGATCGACCTCGTAGTTGACATAGCGCCCCTGGCGTTCCTCGCGCACCAGGCGCGCCTGGCGCAGCACCGCCAGGTGCTGCGACACCGCCGGCTGGCTGATGTCCAGGCCTTCCCGCAATGCGCTGGCATTCATGGCGCCCAGCGCCAGCTTGTCGAAGATTGCGCGGCGGGTCGGGTCGGCCAATGCCTTGAAGAGGTCGTTTTCGATCATGGCAACACATTAGCAAACACTTATGTGTTGTGCAAGCCCCGGCCGGCCGAAGCAGGCGCCGCGCCTCAATGGATGGTGCGGGCCGCCTTGCGCGCGCGCTTGACCTGGTACATGCGGGCGTCGGCCTGCCGCACCGCTTCCTCGGCCGACAGCCCGCGCGGATCCAGCGCCACCACGCCAACGCTGGCGCCTTCGTAGGGCAGGATGCTGCCGCCGAGCGGGTAGCGGCCGGCGGTGGCCGCGGCGGCGCGGTCTTCCAGCGACCGGGCGGCCTCCTCGGCGTCGCCGCGCTCGGCCTCGTGCCCCGGCGCCGCATCGCCGCGCGCCAGCGCCGGGCCCGGCCCGATCAGCACGAATTCATCGCCACCCAGCCGGCCAACCATGTCGGAGGCGCGCACGGCCACCGCCAGGCGCCGCGCGATCTCCTGCAGGAACACGTCGCCCTGCTGATGGCCATAGGTGTCGTTGATGCCCTTGAAGCCGTCCAGGTCGACCACGCCCACCAGCACGCTGCCGCCGTCGCGCAGGGCGCGGCCACGCAGGCGGTCCAGTTCTTCGTACAGGGCGCGGCGGTTGGGCAGGCCGGTCAGCGGGTCGCTCAGGGCGAAGGCCAGCAGCTTGGCATTGGCGTCGCGCAACTGCGCCACCAGTTGTTCGCGTTCGAGAAAACTGGCGATCACGTTGCTGAACAGCCGCAGGATCGACTCGGCCTGCGGCCCCACCGGCTGCCGGCTGGCGCTGGCGCCGCACAGGGTGCCCAGCAGTTGACCCTCGTCGGTGCGGATCGGGGCGCTGACGTAGGTCTGGATACCCAAGTGGCGGGCGGCCTCGGCGTCCGGCCAGCAACGGCCGGCATCGGTGGTCGCCATGCGGCCCTCATCCAGGGCGCGCTTGCACAGCGTGTCCGACCACGGCAGCGACAGGCCCTCCGGAATCTGCAGCGCGCCGGCATTGCGCGCGTAGCGCACGTGCTGCAGCTCGGCGTCCGGATCGATCGATGTCAGGTAGGTGGACTCCAGGCCGGTCACGGCGCCAAGCATGTCCAGGAGCGGGCGCGTCAATTGCTCGACCGACCGGGCGGCCTGCAGCGACGTCGACAGTTCGGCGAGTATGGAGTCCAACGAAAGCTCCTTGACAGGCGTTGGCATGGCGATGCCGGTGGCGGGGCTTGCCGGCATGCCAAGGCATCCAGGGTCCCGCGGCGACGGAATGGCTCCTCATTATGCCTTGCCCGCGTGACAACGCCACCCCCCTTGTGCAGGCCGGGTTGCCGTCGCGACAAGGCCCTAAAGTCCCTTGCCGCCTTGCCGTAAGCCAGAGTGGCGCGGACGCCTGCGTGCGCCGCGTACCTGGATACCCGTGCCCTCCGGCATGGGCAGATGCAGTAAGAAGACAAGCATGAAAATCACCTCGTTGCGCAACCGGATCCTGTTGATCACCTGTTTCACCGTTATCGGCGCGCTGGTGCTCTCGGGCATCGCGATCTACCACATTGTGCGCGACAACATGATGGCAACCCTCTCCGCGGACCTCGACGCCATCGCCGCCGGCAATGCCAGCGCCATCGATCGCTGGTCGGCCGACAAGGCCCAGGCGGTTGCCGCCACCGCTGCGGTGGTCGAAAAAGGCGATCCGCGCGGCCTGACCAGGCTCATGGGCGAGACCAACGGTTTTCCCATCACCAGCATCGGCTGGAGCGACAAGACCTACTTCTCGACCGCGCAGACCCCTGCCGGCTACGACCCCACGGCGCGCCCCTGGTACAAGAGCGCGGTGGCGGCCGGCAAGCTGACCGTGACCAAGCCCTATGGCGACTCGGGCACCGGCAAGCCCTATGTGGCCTTTGCCGCGCCGATCGTGCGCAATGGCCAGACTACCGGCGTGGTCAGCGGCGCGGTGGCGCTGGACGGCATCAAGGACGTCATCAAGGCCATCCGCCCCACGCCCGCCAGCACCGCGTTCGTGCTGGCCAGCGATGGCCAGGTGATCTCGCACGTCGATGACCGGCTGGCGCTCAAGCCATCGACCGACGTGGCCGCGGGCCTCACGCCGGCGGTGCTGGCCGACATGGCGCGCGATGGCGCCGCGCCGGTGTCGCTGGCGCTGGGCGGCGTGCCCAAGCTGCTCAAGGCGCGGCGGGTGCCGGGCACCGACTGGTTCCTGGTGATCGCGCTGGATCAGGCCGAGGCCACCGCCGGCCTGTCGCAGGTGTTCAATGCCACGCTGGTCTCGATGGTGGTGCTGACGCTGGTATCGGTGCTGCTGGCCAGCGTTGTCACGTCGCGCGCGTTCAAGCGCCTGTCGGCGGTGCGCGATGCCATGGACACCATCGGTTCGGGCAATGGCGACATGACGCACCGCCTGGCGGTGGTGGGACACGATGAGGTGGCGCAGATTTCATCGTCGTTCAATGCGTTCGTCGACAAGATCAGCCACGTCATGCTGGACGTGCGCAACGGCGTGCATTCCATGTCCTCGGCCACGCGCGAGATCGAAATGGGCAACCGCGACCTGTCGCAACGCACCGAGATCTCGGCCGGCTCGCTGCAGGAAACCTCGTCGGCGCTGACCGAGCTGACCTCCAGTGTGCGCCAGACCGAGGAAGCCGCCGAGCACGCCACCCGCCTGGCCACCGAAGCAAGCCACGCGGCCGAGCGCGGCGGCCAGGTGGTGACCGACGCCGTGACCACCATGGGCGCGATCGCGCAGTCGTCCGAACGCATCACCGAGATCATCGGCGTCATTGATGGCATTGCCTTCCAGACCAACATCCTGGCCTTGAACGCGGCGGTGGAGGCGGCGCGCGCCGGTGAGCAGGGCCGCGGCTTTGCCGTGGTGGCCGGCGAGGTGCGCACGCTGGCGCAGCGCAGCGCTGCCTCGGCGCAGGAGATCCGCACGTTGATCCAGGCGTCGGTGCAGAACGTGCGCAGCGGCACCGAGCGGGTGCAGGCCGCCGGCTCGACCATGACCGAGATCGTCGAAGGCGTGTCGCGGGTGCAACGGCTGGTCGGCGAGATCCATGGCGCCATGGCCGAGCAGAGCGCCGGCATCAGCCAGATCGACCGCAGCGTTTCCGAGATGGATCAGGCAACCCAGCAGAATGCGGCCCTGGTGGAACAGTCGGCGGCGGCCTCGGCCATGCTGAGCGACCAGGCCGGCGCGCTGGCCGGCACCGTGGCCTTGTTCAAGCTGCGGGAGGATGCGCAGGCGGCCGCCCCGACGCGGGTCGCGCTGGCGGCCTGAGCGCGGGCGTCAGTCGCCCAGCGCGGCCAGATCGAGCGTGTGGCTGCGGCCGATCCATACCGCGCTGTCGCGATGGTCGCGCAGCGATTCGCCGGTGTTGGGGTGCAGGAACACGTCCAGCGCGCCGTGGTTGAGCGCCAGCCAGGTGAGCACAGGCGTCAAGGCTGCCGGCGCGAACGCCAGTTGGTAGCTCCATTGCGGGTGCGGGCCGACCGGGCGTTCGTGGAAGCGGCCCATCTGGATGCCGTCGCCGAACGCGGCGATGATGCGCTCGCGCAGCGCCCAGGCCGCATCGCGGCTGTCGGCGTTGAAATAGATGTGGGCGTGCCAACTGTCGACGATGGCGGGGTCCAGGATCATGATGGTCAACCTCCGGCGCGCTTGGCGCGATGGCCGAGTCTGTCGAGCGCGGCCAGGATACGGTCGCAGTGGTCGCCCTGCACCTCGATGACGCCGTCCTTGACGGTGCCGCCCGAGCCGCAGGCTGTGCGCAGCTGCTTGCCCAGCGCCGCCAGGGCGGCGTCGTCCAGCGGCAGGCCCTTGACCACGGTCACGGCCTTGCCGCCGCGGCCCTTGGTTTCGCGGGACACGCGCACGCCGCCGGGGGCCGGCACGGGCCGGGCCGCCGCCTTGCACTGGCAATCGGCGAGCGGGCGGCGGCATTGCGGGCACATCCGGCCGCCTTCGGTGGAGTAGACGAGTCCGCCTGGGGAGCTGCTTTTCATGGGTGATGCGTGAGATTGCGGTTCAGGCAGCCATTATGCCGGAGCCGCCGCCGCGAGCCCGGCGCGGGCGGCGCTCACTCGTCGAAGCCGCGCGGCCCCAGCGATTCGACCAGGTAGTCGATGAAGGACTTGATGCGCGAGGAGATCGCGGTGTTGCGGTAATACACCGCGTTGACCGGCTGGCGCACGTCCAGCGTCTGGCGCGGAAACAACTGGCGCAGCGCGCCGGACTGGCGGTCGGCGCGCGTCATGAAGTCCGACAGGCAGACGATGCCGGCGTTGTTCAGCGCCAGTTGCCGCAGCGTCTCGCCGCTGAACGAGCGGATCGCCGGCTGGATGTGCAGCGGTTGGCCGTCGGCGTCCTCCAGCGGCCAGTCGTTCAGCGATTCCAGTTGCGAGAAGCCGAGCAGGGTGTGCTCGCGCAGATCGGCCACCCGCTTGGGGGTGCCGTGCGCCGCCAGGTAGCCGGGGCTGGCCAGCACGCGCACGCGGCTGCGGCCGATCGGCACCGCGTGCAGCGAAGAATCCTTCAGGCTGCCGATGCGCAGCGCCAGGTCGGTGCGGCGTTCCAGCAGGTCGATGTTGCCCTCGTTGCTGTTCAGTTCCAGCTCGACCTTGGGATAGCGCTTGCGGTAGCCCGGCACCAGCGGAACGATGACGTGCAGCATGAAGGGCGAGGCGGCGTCGACCCGCAGCCGCCCGGCCGGCTGGTTGCGGCGCGCGCGCATCAGTTCCTCGGTCTCTTCGACCGCGGCGATGATCTTGCGGGCCTGCTCCAGGTAGGCGCTGCCTTCCTCGGTCAGTTCGAGCCGCCGGGTGGTGCGGCGCATCAGCGTGGTCTGCAGCTTTTCCTCCAGCCGCGTCATGGTGCGGCTGGTGGCGGAAATGGTCTGCTGCAGCGCATCGGCGGCGGCTGTGATCGAGCCGCAATCCACGACGGCGATGAACACCTGCATTTCGTCGAGTGTTGTCTTCATATTTGAAGTTATATCAAAAGTATTTCGCCGATACAGGGCTTATTCCGCAAGTATCGCGCAGGCACACTGGACCCATCCCAACACCTTATCCGGAGTTTCAAATGAGCATCCCGTCTTTTGGCGTCGGTACCTTCCGCCTGCAGGGCCAGGTCGTCATCGATTCCGTGCGCAACGCGCTGGACGTCGGCTACCGCGTCGTCGATACCGCCCAGATCTATGAGAACGAGGCCGAAGTGGGCCAGGCCGTCGAGGCCAGCGGCATCGCCCGCGCCGACTTGTTCCTGACCACCAAGATCTGGGTGCCGAACTACGGCCGCGCCAGGCTCGTGCCCAGCCTGAAGGACAGCCTGGCCAGGCTGCGCACCGACTACGTCGACCTGACCCTGATCCACTGGCCGGCGCCCGGCAACGGCGTCGCCATCGCCGAGATGATGGCCGGGCTGATGGACGCCCGCGAACAGGGCCTGACGCGCCAGATCGGCATTTCCAACTTTCCCATCGCCGAGACCCGCGAGGCCATCGCCGCCGTCGGCAAGGAGGCGATCGCCACCAATCAGATCGAGTTGAGCCCGTACCTGCAGAACGCGAAACTGGTGGACTTCCTGAATGGGCAGGGAATTGCCGTCACCTCGTACATGACGCTGGCGTACGGCAAGGTGCTCAAGGACCCCGTGATCGGTCGGATCGCGCAGCGCCACGACGCCACGCCGGCGCAGGTGGCGCTGGCCTGGGCGCTGCAGCGCGGCTTCGCCGTGATCCCGTCGTCGACCCGACGCGAGAACCTGGCGAGCAACCTGCTGGCCCGCGACCTGCGCCTGAGCGACACCGACATGGCGCAGATCGCCGCGCTGGAACGCAACGGCCGCGAAGTCAGCCCGGAAGGCCTGGCCGCCGCCTGGGACTGAGGCAGGCCGCCCGCGCCGCCGCCCGATGCGGCCGCGGCGTCCACGGGGTGGGCCAACCGCGCGGCTTCGTCAGCTGAACGCCAACCGAGTTGCGGTAAGGTAATCGTCCCCTTCAGAGATTCCGCACGGAGCAGAACGTGAAATACCGCAAACTCGGCCGCACCGACCTGGACGTCAGCCTGATCGGCCTGGGCACCATGACCTGGGGCGAGCAGAACACCGAGGCCGAGGCCCACCAGCAGTTGGACTACGCGCTCGAGCGCGGCGTCAACCTGGTCGACGTGGCCGAAATGTATCCGGTGCCGCCCAAGGCCGAAACCCAGGGCCTGACCGAAACCTATATCGGCACCTGGCTGGCGCGCGGCAAGCGCCGCCAGGAGATCGTGCTGGCCAGCAAGGTGGCCGGCCCGGTGCGCGATCCCAAGCGCCCCGGCCACATCCGCGACGGCAAGACCTTCCTGGATCGCAAGAACCTGACCGAGGCGCTGGACGCCAGCCTCAAGCGTCTGCAGACCGATTATCTCGATCTGTACCAGTTGCACTGGCCCGACCGCACCACCGCCACCTTCGGCCAACTGTCGTATCCATGGGTCAAGGACGACCACACCGTGCCGATCGAGGAAACCCTGTCGGTGCTGCAGGACTTCGTGCGCGCCGGCAAGGTGCGCCATGTGGGCGTCTCCAACGAAACGCCGTGGGGCGTGTCGCAGTTCCTGAAGGCCTCCGACAATCTCGGCCTGCCGCGCATCGCCTCGATCCAGAACGCCTACAGCCTGCTCAATCGCGTCTACGAGATTGGCCTGTCGGAATTCACCCACCACGAAGGCGTGGGCCTGCTGGCCTATTCGCCGCTGGCCATGGGCATGCTTTGTGGCAAGTATCTGGACGGCGCCCGTCCCGCCAATGCGCGCCTGACGCTGTACACGCGCTTCACCCGCTACAGCAACCCGCAGGCCGAGGCCGCCACCCGCGCGTACGTCGACCTGGCGCGCCAGCACGGCATCTCGCCGACGCACCTGGCGCTGGCCTGGGTCAACCAGCGCCCGTTCGTCACCAGCAACCTGATCGGTGCGACCAACCTGCAGCAATTGAAGGAAAACATCGACAGCGTCGACGTCGAACTGTCGTCCGAACTGCTGCAGGCCATCGAGCAGATCCACGTGCGCCACCCGAACCCGGCGCCTTGATCCTGCTGGCCGGGAGCGGCAAGGACCGGGCGCGCGAAGCCGCGCGGTCCTTGCCTTCTCCTCAGTACACGTCGCGCACATAGCGCTTGTCCGCCGCCATGCGCGCCACGTAGGCCGCCGCCGCATCGGCGTCCAGGCCGCCGTGTTCGGCCACCACCTGTCTCAGCATGGCGTCCACGTCCCTGGCCATGCGCCCGGCATCGCCGCAGACATAGAAATGCGCGCCGTCCTCCAGCCACGCCCAGAGCCGCGCGCCCTGTTCGCGCATGCGGTCCTGCACGTAGACCTTGGCGGCCTGGTCGCGCGAGAACGCCAGGTCCAATCGCGTCAGCAGGCCATCGTCGCGCAGGGCCTGCAGTTCGTCCCGATAGTAGAAGTCGCTGGCCGCGTGCCGCTCGCCGAAGAACAGCCAGTTGCGGCCCGCGTCGCCGCGCGCCCGGCGTTCCTGCAGGAACGCGCGGAACGGCGCCACGCCGGTGCCGGGGCCGACCATGATCATCGGGGTCTCGCCCAGGCGGGGCGGCCGGAAGTGGCTGGCCTGCTGCACGAAGACCGGCACGTCGGCATCGCCCGCGCGGTCGGCCAGGAAGGTCGACGAGACGCCCTTGCGCCGGCGCCGGCCGTTGTCGTAGCGCACGGCGGACACCGTCAGGTGGACTTCGCCGGGATGCGCCTTGGCGCTGGAGGCGATGGAATACAGGCGCGGCTGCAAGCGCTTGAGCGCGCCCAGCCAGGCCTGCGCCGGCAGTGTCACCGGAAACGCGTGCAGCACGTCGGCCAACTGCTTGCCCCACAGCCATTGCCGCAGGTCGGCGCGGCGCTCCCCTGCCAGCAACTGCCGCAGTCCGGGATCGCGCGCATGTTCGGCGATCAGCGCCAGCGTGGCCGGCGCGGGGCGGGCGATTTCGTAGTGGTCGGACAGCGCCTGGGCCAGCGGTATGTCGCCCACGCCAGGCACGGTGGCAGCGCTGTCGCCGGACAGGCCGGTCTGCGCCAGCAGTTCCTCCACCAGTTCGGGACAGTTCCGCGGCCATACGCCCAGCGCGTCGCCGGCCTCGTAGGCAAGCCCCGAGCCGGCGATGTCCAGCGCCAGCGCGCGCGTGTCCTTGTCGCCGCCGGCGTTCAACCGCTGGTTGCCAACCAGTCGCGCGCGCGCCGGACGCGTCCGGGAGGGCGCCGCGGGACGCATGCCGGACGGCGGGGCGGCTGCAGCGGGCGGCTCGACGATCGACGCGCTGGCGGCCGGCATCAGGCCGCGCGTCGGATCGCCATGCCGTTCGGCCTCGGCCGCGTGGATGGCGGCGATGGCGCTCTCCAGCCAGGCATTGGCCGGCGCTTCGTAGTCCGTGTCGCAATCGACCCGCGCCAGCAGCGGCTGCGCGCCCAGTTGTGCCAGCCGCTGGTCGAGCCGGCGGCCGTGGCCGCAGAAGTCGTCATAATTGCTGTCGCCCAGCGCCAGCACCGCATGCCGCAGCGGCGCCAGCCGCGGCGCATGGGCCGCCGACAGCGCGCGCCACAGGTCCTGGCCATTGTCGGGCGCATCGCCGTCGCCGAAGGTGCTGGTGATCAGCAACAGGTATTGGGCGCGGGCCAGATCGTCGACCGCGCAGTTCGCCATGCAGGCGGTGCGCAGCTCGAACCCGGCGGCGGCCAGCGCCGTGGCGCTGCGTTCCACCAGCGATTCGGCATTGCCGGTCTGCGAGGCCCACAGCAGCGTCACGCGCGGGCGCGGGCCGATGATGCGGGGGGCGGCGTCATTGGCGGCCGGCGTCATCTCCGCCACAGCCGACGCGGCAGGGGCTGCGCCGTGCCTGGTCCTGCCGGCGGGCGCCGCCACGCGGCACAGCGCCACCGCGCAGAACTTCAGTTCCGGCTGTTGCGAAACCGGGTCGATGGCGTCGCTGGTGACGGCGTTGATGCACAGGTCGTCGCCATACACATCGTTCCAGTGCATGGGGGCGAAGCAGTTGCCGGGCCGCACCCGGTCGGTGACGGCGGCGGGGAGCACCGCGCGCCCGCGCCGCGAACGGATCTCGACGCTGTCGCCGGCGCCGATGCCGAGCGCCGCGGCATCATCCGGATGGATCTCCACGAACGGCGCGGGATCGAGCTTGTTCAGCATCGGCACCTTGCCGGTCTTGGTCAGCGTATGCCATTGGTGTTGCAACCGCCCCGTGTTGAGCACCATCGGATAGTCGGCGTCGGGCAATTCCGCCGGATCGACGTGCGGCCGCGCGTGGAATTGCGCGCGGCCGTTGGCGGTGGCGAACGCCAGGCGTGGACGGCCGCCGTCGTCTGCCTGCCGCAGCGGCTGGCTGATGCCGTCATTGAGATAGCGGATCGGGTTGCGGTCCGGGCCGTCGGCGCTGGCGCAGGGCCATTGCAGCGGCGTCCGGCGCAGCCGCGCATGGCTGGCGCCGCGCAAGTCGTAGCCGGTGGCCGGATTGGAGAAGCCGGCGATCTCGTCGAAGACCTCCGCCGCGCTGGCGTACTGGAAGGCATGGCCATAGCCCATCTCGCAGGCCACGGCGGCGATGATACGCCAGTCAGGCAGCGCGTCGCCGGGCGGCGGCACAGCCTGCGGCATCAACGTCAGGGTGCGCTCGGAATTGACCATCACGCCCTCGGCCTCGGCCCACAGGGCGCCGGGCAGCAGGATGTCGGCGTAGCGGTTGGTTTCGGTGTCCAGATAGGCGTCCTGCGCAATCACCAGTTCCGCCGCTTGCAGGCCGGCCACCACATCGGCGCGGTTGGCCACGCTGGCCACGGGGTTGGTGCAGATGATCCAGCAGGCTTTGACCGCGCCCGCCGCCATGCGCTGGAACAGGTCGATGGTGCCTTGTCCCAGTCGCGTGTGCAGCGTGCCGGCCGGCACGCCCCAGCGCGCTTCGACCAAGGCGCGGTCGGCGGCCGACAGCACGCTGCGCTGGCCCGGCAGTCCGGCGCCCATGTAGCCCATCTCGCGCCCGCCCATGGCATTGGGCTGGCCGGTCAGCGAGAACGGCCCGCTGCCCGGCCGGCAGATGCGGCCGGTGGCCAGGTGCAGGTTGCACAGCGCGTTGGTGTTCCAGGTGCCGTGCGTGCTCTGGTTCAGCCCCATGGTCCAGCAGCTCATCCACTCCGGCGCCTCGCCGATCCAGTCGGCGGCCTGGCGCAACTGCGCGACGGCAATGCCGGTCAGCGCCTCGACCCGCGCGGGCGCATAGTCGCGCAGCAAGTCCGGCATCGCTTCCCAGCCATCGGTGTGCGCGGCGATGAAGGCCGCGTCGGTCTTGCCCGCCGCGTGCAGCAGATGCAGCAGGCCGTTGAGCAGTGCCAGGTCGGTGCCCGGCCGGATCGCCAGGTGCAGGTGCGCTTTCTCGGCGGTGGTGGTGCGGCGCGGATCGACCACGATCAGGCGGGCGCCGGCCTTGACCCGCTCCATCATGCGCAGGTACAGGATCGGATGGCAGTCGGCCATGTTGGCGCCGATCACCAGGAACAGGTCGGCGCGGTCGATGTCCTGGTACGAGCCCGGCGGCCCGTCCGCGCCCAGCGACAGCTTGTAGCCGCTGCTGGCGCTGGCCATGCACAGACGCGAATTCGACTCGATGTGGTTGGTGCCGATGAAGCCCTTGGCCAGCTTGTTGGCCAGGTACTGGGCTTCGATCGACATCTGCCCCGACACATATAGCGCGACGGCGTCGGGGCCGTGGGTGTCGATCACGGCGCGCAATCGCCTGGCGGTCTCGCGCAGGGCGTCCGCCATGGGCTGGGGGACGGCCTCCTGCCCGCGCCGGGCACGCACATAGGCGTGTTCGAGGCGGCCCGCCTGGCGCAGCGGAATGTGGGCCGAGGCGCCCTTGGTGCAGAGGCGGCCGAAGTTGCTGGGGTGTTCGCGGTTGCCCGTGATCTTCACCACCTGCTCATGCTCCACGTGCAGGGTCATGCCGCAGCCGACACCACAATAGGGGCAGACGGTATCCACGGTGCGCTGGCTGCCGCTCATGCTCGCTTTCCAAAAAAAGAAGGCGCCCTGCCTGCGCGGCCTGGAGGCCGGGCGGGCAG